>JADZAN010000021.1 GCA_020852815.1 Gemmatimonadaceae bacterium
CCTTGATGATCTCTTCCAGGATCTCGTAGACCTCGGGGCTCTCGCGCTCCACGATCTTCTTGGCGCGCTTGACCGTCTCGGCGATCCCCTTCTCCACGAGCTTGTGGATGATGAACGGCTTGAAGAGTTCCAGCGCCATGGCCTTGGGGAGGCCACACTGGTGGAGCTTGAGCTCGGGGCCCACGACGATGACCGAACGCCCGGAGTAGTCGACGCGCTTGCCTAACAAGTTCTGGCGGAAGCGCCCCTGCTTGCCCTTGAGCATGTCGGAGAGCGACTTGAGCGGGCGCTTGCCGCGGCCGCGGATCGCCTTGGAGCGGCGCCCGTTGTCGAACAGGGCGTCGACCGCCTCCTGCAGCATGCGCTTCTCGTTGCGGAGGATGACCTCCGGCGCGCGGTGCGTGATGAGCTTCATCAACCGGTTGTTGCGGTTGATGACGCGGCGGTACAGGTCGTTGAGGTCGGACGTGGCAAAGCGCCCGCCGTCGAGGGGGACCAGCGGACGGAGATCCGGCGGAATGACCGGGATCACGTCCATGATCATCCACTCCGGCTTGTTGCGCGTCCCGCCGGCGTCGCCCGAGTTGCGGAAGGCGTCGACGATCTTGAGGCGCTTGAGCATCTGCTTCTTGCGATGCTGCGACGACTCGTCGGTCACGCTGCGACGGAGCTGCTCGGCGACCTTGTCGACGTCGATGCGCTTGAGGAGTTCGCGCACCGCCGGCGCGCCGATGTCGGCGAGGAAGGCGCTGTCGCCTTCATCGCGCGCCTTCTGGCGGAGGTCGAGGAACTGGTCTTCGTCGAGGAGCTGGTTGGCCCGGACCTCCTGGTTGCCCGGCTCGATGACGACGTAGTTCGAGTAGTAGATGACCTTCTCGAGATCACGCAGGGTGAGGTCGAGGAGGTTCCCCATGGGCGAGGGGAGCGTCTTGAAGAACCAGATGTGCGCGACCGGGACGGCGAGCTCGATGTGTCCCATGCGCTCGCGGCGCACCTTGGATAGCGTGACCTCGACGCCGCAGCGATCGCAGATCACGCCGCGGTAGCGGATGCGCTTGTACTTGCCGCAATGGCATTCCCAGTCCTTCACGGGACCGAAGATGCGCTCGCAGAAGAGTCCGTCCTTCTCGGGCTTGAACGAGCGGTAGTTGATGGTCTCGGGCTTGGTGACCTCGCCCCACGACCACCACTGCCGGAGCCCCTGCATCTCCTGCCGTTCGCGCTCCTTGGGATCCTTCGGGCCGCGGATTTCCTCCGGCGACGCGATGCGGACCTGGATGAAGTCGAACGACGAGGCGCGCGTCTCGCGCGCGCTGCGGAAATCGATCATGGGTTACACCTCGCCTTCGGTGGTGAAGCCGGCCCCGTTCCCCGCGCCCGGTGCGCCGCCGGTCCCGGCCCCCTCGCCCTTCGCGCCCATCTTCACGTAGATGCCTAACGCCTGCAGTTCCTTCACGAGCACGTTGAACGACTCCGGGGTCCCCGGTTCGGGGAGGTTCTGCCCCTTCACGATCGCCTCGTACACGCGCGACCGGCCGTTCACGTCGTCCGACTTCACGGTGAGGATTTCCTGGAGGGTGTGCGCGGCGCCGTATGCCTCCAGCGCCCACACCTCCATTTCCCCGAAGCGCTGGCCACCAAACTGCGCCTTGCCTGCCAGCGGCTGCTGGGTGACGAGGGAGTAGGGGCCGATGGAGCGCGCGTGGATCTTGTCGTCGACCAGGTGCGAGAGCTTGAGCATGTAGATCTCCCCCACCGTCACCGGCGAGGCAAACCGCTCGCCCGTGCGCCCATCGCGCATGTGCATCTTGCCACCCGGCGTGATTCCCGCCAGACGCAACAACTCGACGGCCGCCTTCTCGACGTCGGCGTCCGACTTCTTCCCCAGCATCGCCGCCAGCGCCGGCAGCTCGAGGTCCTCGAGCACCTCCTGCGGCGTGCGCCCGACGCGCTTCTCCACTCCCTTCACCGCCGCCTTCATCTCCGCGCGGTGCTGCGGCGTGGCCGACTCGTCCTCGGCACCGGCCGTGTGGAAGGCGAGCTGGTTCCTCAGCTCGGACTCCTCCCGCTCGGCCAGCGTGCGCGCCGCATACGCGAGGAAGTCGCGGACACGGTTGAAGACGTCCTTCGTGTCGGCCGACATCCCGCGCCCGCCCAGGTCGTTGAGCGAGGCATCGGCGAGCAGCTCGACCTTGTCCGGTGCCGCACGGTCCGGGCGGAAGTCGCGCGTGATGTGGCGGATGTCCACATCGTTGATGTTGAGCGGGACACCCGTGAGCGAGAGCGTCTCGCGCCCCCAGCTGAGCCCCGCCAGCTTGAGGAGGAGCCCGATCTCGCGCTCGTTGGCCCCCTGGAAGACGGGGGTCTTGGCGTAGAAGCCGAGGATCCGCGCCGCCCACCCCAGGTGGGTCTCGAGAATCTGCCCGACGTTCATGCGCGACGGCACGCCTAACGGGTTGAGCACGATGTCGACCGGGCGCCCGTCGGGGAGGAACGGCATGTCCTCCTCGGGGACGACGCGCGCCACGATACCCTTGTTCCCGTGGCGGCCGGCCATCTTGTCACCCACCGAGATCTTGCGCTTCTCGGCCAGGTAGACCTTCACCAGCTGGATGACGCCCGGCGGGAGTTCGTCCGGCTGCAGGATGCGGTCGATGCGTTCCTCGGCCTTCTCCTCGATGCGCGCCTTTTCCTCGTTGGCCGCATCGATGATCTCGCGCATCTGGTCGTTGATCTTCTTGCTCTCGACGCGGAACGTCTTGAGGTCGAGCTGCGCGAAGCGGAGGTCACGGAGGTTGTCCTTCGTGAGCGCCGTCCCCGTGTTGATCGCTTCCTCGACCGTCCCCGCCTTGAGCGCGAGCGCCACCGTCTGTCCCTCGAGGAGGACCTTCAGCTCCTCGTCGCGGACCTCGTTGACGCGCACCTTCTCCTCGCCCTCGAGGCGACGCACCTCACCGATGCGTTCGCCGCGGTCCTTCTCCACCACCTGGTCCTCGATGCGCGAGAAGATCTTCACGTCGATGACCACCCCTTCCATGCCCGGCGGGACCTTGAGCGACGAGTCCTTCACGTCCTTCGCCTTCTCGCCGAAGATGGCCGTGAGGAGCTTCTCTTCCGGCGACAGCTCGGTCTCGCCCTTGGGCGTGATCTTGCCGACCAGGATGTCACCCGGCTTCACGTGGGCGCCGATACGCACAATGCCGCGCTCGTCGAGGTCGACCAGCGACTCCTCGGCGACGTTGGGGATTTCACGGGTGATCTCTTCCTGCCCGCGCTTGGTGTCGCGCACGTGCAGCTCGAGCTCCTGGATGTGGATGGACGAGTAGACGTCGTCCTTCACCAGGCGCTCGGAGAGGACGATGGCGTCCTCGAAGTTGTGCCCGTACCACGGCATGAACGCGACCAGCACGTTCGAGCCTAACGCGAGCTGCCCGAGCTCGGTCGCGGCGCCGTCGGCCAGCACCTCGCCTTCCTTGACCTTCTGCCCCAGGCGGACGATCGGGCGCTGGTTGATCGCCGTGTCCTGGTTGGTGCGCCAGTACTTCTTGATCTTGTAGCGATCCTGCTGCGTGAGGCGCTCGAGCGGCCGGTCGCCGCTGGAACGCGTGCGCTCCGCCGGTCCGGCGTCGACGATGATCTCGTCGGCGGTCACGCGCGTTACCACGCCCGAGCGGCGGGCAATGACGACCGCGCCGGAGTCGCGCGCCACCTTCGCCTCGAGCCCCGTCCCCACCAGCGGGGTCTGCGGGTTGAGGAGCGGCACCGCCTGGCGTTGCATGTTCGAGCCCATCAGCGCGCGGTTCGCGTCGTCGTGCTCGAGGAACGGGATGATCGCCGCGGCGATGGAGACCAGCTGCTCCGGCGCCACGTCCATGAAGTCGATGCGGTCGGGCGAGACCACGGGGAAGTCACCGCGCTGGCGGCACAGCACGAGCTCGTCGACGAAGGTGCCGTCCTCGTTGAGCTTCGCGTTGGCCTGGGCAATGACGGTGTCCTCCTCGCGGTTGGCATCGAGCCAGGCGAGTTCGGTCGACACCTTGCCGTTCTTCACGACACGGTACGGCGTCTCCACGAAGCCCAGGTCGTTGACGCGCGCAAAGCACGCCAGCGACGTGATGAGGCCGATGTTGGGACCTTCCGGCGTCTCGATGGGACACATGCGCCCGTACTGCGAGTAGTGCACGTCGCGGACCTCGAAGCCCGCGCGCTCGCGGGTGAGGCCGCCCGGGCCTAACGCGGACAGGCGACGCTTGTGCGTCAGCTCGGCCAGCGGGTTGGTCTGGTCCATGAACTGCGACAGCTGCGACGAGCCGAAGAACGCCTGGATGACCGCGCTCACCGTGCGCGCATTCACCAGGTCGTCGAGCGAGATCTTCTCCGGGTCGGTGTTGATCGACATGCGCTCCTTGACCAGGCGCGCCATGCGGGAGAGACCCACCGAGAACTGGTTGGCGATGAGCTCGCCCACCGAGCGAATGCGGCGGTTCCCCAGGTGATCGATGTCGTCGACGTGCCCGCGCCCCTCGTGCAACTCCACGAGGTAGCGGAGGATGGCCACGAAGTCGTCCTTGGTGAGCACCGTGGTGCTCGCCTTCTCCTTGAGGCCGAGGCGCTGGTTGATCTTGTAGCGCCCCACGCGCCCGAGGTCATAGCGCTTGGGGGAGAAGAAGAGGCGCTCGAGCGCCTGCTTCGCGGTCTCCTTGTTGGGCGCATCGCCCGGGCGGAGCAGCGTGTAGATCGAGTTGAGCGCCTTTCCTTCGCCCGACTCGGCGTCACCCGGCCAGCCCTGCTTCTTGCGCTCTTCCGGCGTGATGTGCTTCGGATCGGTAGGGTCCTTGGCGATCGTGTTCTTGATCAGCGCCGACTCGGCGCGCCCCGACGGGACAAAGACCTGGACCTTGACGACGTCGGCCTTCCGGATGCGCTTGATGAGCGACTCCTTGAGCGCGCCGCCGGCATCGGCGACGACTTCGCCCGTCTCCGGGTCGACGACGTCGTGCGACAGGACGCGCGGCGTCGGGCGCTCACCGCGCTCGATGGCGTCGACCTCGTCGCGCAGGTCGACCGTCATGTACGAGGAGAAGACCTTGATGGTCTTGATCCCCTGGCGCACGAGGCGGTTGAGGATCTCCTCGGTGAGCTCGTCGCCCTCGCGCACGAGCAGGTCGGCCGCGGCGCGCTCGGCGGCGGCGCGGGCCTTCTTCGTCTTCGCCTTGGGGGCGTCGGGATCGGCCTCCTCACCAGCGAGCGTGATGTCCTCGGCGACGATCGCGCCCAGCACCTCGCGCGTCTCGGCGCGCCCTTCACGCTTCTTGGTGAGGTCGAGGTCGCGGACGGCGAAGAAGAGCCGCAGGATGTCCGAGTTGGCGCCGTAGCCAAAGGCGCGCAGCAGGGCCGTGGCGGGGAACTTCTTCTTCTTGTCGATGTGGACGTAGATCACGTCGTGGATGTCGACGGTGAACTCGACCCACGAGCCGCGGAACGGGATGATGCGCGAGGAGATGAGGCGCTGCCCGTTGGGGTGCGTCGACTCCTCGAAGACCACGCCCGGCGAGCGGTGCAGCTGGCTCACGATGACGCGTTCGGCACCGTTGATGACGAACGTGCCGAGGTCGGTGAGCAGGGGCAACTCGCCGAGATAGACTTCCTTCTCGATGATGTTGCGCGGGCGCTTGACGCCGTTGACGTCCTCGTTGATGAGGAGTCGCAGCGTCGCCTTGAGCGGCGCCGAGAACGTCATGTCGCGCTCGATGCACTCCTCGACGGAGTACTTGGGTTCGCCAAGGTTGTACTTGACGAACTCCAGCGCGAAGTTCTCGTGGACGTCGGTGATGGGGAAGAGATCCTTGAAGACCCGCTCGAGTCCGATGTCCTCGCGGTCGTGCGAGGCGGCATCCAGCTGCAAGAGCGTCTCGAACGCCCGCGTCTGGATGTCGAGGAGATGGGGCATCCCCATTCCTTCGTCGAGCTTTCCAAATGTGATCTGCTTCATCAGTTCAGGCATGTTTCACCCGCGCACAGGCGAAAACGGCCCCACCCCCGTCGGCGCCGAGGCGGGCGCGATCGGGAGGGAGGCGGAGGAAGGAGCTGCGGAAGTGGAGCGGTACGGCTGAATCACTGAGCGGCGGCTGGGGCGGAGGGAGTGAGGGACGGGAGACGGGGGACGGGGGACTGGAGTGCGCGCCGCTGCGCGGCTCGCCGACCCTTGGAGGCCGGGCAGTCGCGGTGGCCGAAGGCCGCCGCACTCCCGTCTCCCGTCTCCCGTCTCCTGTCTCGCCCTTACTTGACCTCCACCACCGCGCCTTCGGCTTCCAGCTTCGCCTTGATCTGGGCGGCTTCGTCCTTGGAGACGCCACCCTTGATCTCCTTGGGCGCGCCGTCGACGACGTCCTTGGCTTCCTTGAGGCCGAGGCCGGTGAGTTCGCGGACGACCTTGATGACCTGGATCTTCTTGGCGCCGGCTTCCTTGAGGATGACCGCGAACTCGGTCTGTTCCTCGACCACCGGGGCCGCAGCCGCGCCGCCGCCGGCGGCACCGCCAGCCGCAACGGCGGCGATGGTGACGTTGAACTTGGTCTTGAACGCGTCGATGAGGTCGGCGAGCTCGATGACCGACATGTTGCCGATCGCGTCGAGGATCTCGTCCTTGCTCAGGGTCGTAGGCATGATCTGTATTCTCCGGGTAAGCCCCAGGCGATCCTGGGATTGTTGAATCACAATTCCACGGCGATCGGTCGGCGGCGGCGGGGCGGGATGGTCTCCCGGCTCCGTCCTCCGTCTCCCATCTCGCCTGGGTTAGGCGTTCTCCACCTGCTCCTTTCTCGCTTCGAGGGCGAGGGCGAACATCATCAGCACGCTGTTGAAGGCACTCACGAGCTGCGACAGCGCCTCGTCGCGCGTGGGCATCGTGGCGAGCTTCTTCACCGTGGCCTCATCGATGGCGTTGCCCTCGAAGAGACCGCCCTTCATCGCCGGCTTCTGGTCGTGCTCCTTCGCGAAGTCGACGAGCACCTTCGCCGCGGTGATGGCATCCTTCGCCACGACCACGCCCGTGGGCCCCTTGAGGCGGCTCCCGGTGAGGCCGCTCTCGTTCACGGCCCGCAGGGCGAGGGTGTTCTTGATGACGACGTAGTCGATCCCTGCCTTCCGGAAGCGACGGCGCAGTTCCGTCATCCGCTTCACGTTGAGTCCCGTGAAGTCGGTGAAGTAGAGCGCGCTCGCTCCCTTGATCTTGTCGCGGAGCTCGCTAACGAGCTGTTCCTTGTCGGATCTCTTCATCGCTCGTTAACCCCGGTACGGAGTGGTGTCGACGCGCACGCCGGGTCCCATCGTGCTGGAGACCGAGACGCCCTTGACGTACACGCCCTTGGCCGCGGCCGGCTTGGACCGGACGATCTGGTCCATGAAGGCGGTGAAGTTGGTCTCGAGCGCCTCGATGCCAAACGACACCTTGCCGATGGCCGCGTGGACGTTGCCGCCCTTGTCGACGCGGAACTCGATCTTGCCGGCCTTCGACTCGCGCACGGCCTGGCCGACGTTCATGGTGACCGTCCCGGCCTTGGGATTGGGCATCAGGCCGCGGGGGCCGAGCACGCGCCCCAGCTGGCCGACCTGTCCCATCTGGTCGGGAGTGGCGATCATGACGTCGAAGTCTAGCCAGCCGTCCTTGATCTTCTGGATGTGTTCGACGCCCACGAAGTCGGCGCCGGCTTCCTGCGCCTCGCGCGCCTTCTCACCGACGGCGATCACGAGGACGCGGACCGTCTTGCCGGTGCCGGCCGGGAGGACGACCGTACCACGCACGACCTGGTCGGCGTGGCGCGGATCGACGCCCAGGCGGACGGCGACTTCGACGGTTTCGTCGAACTTGGCGAAGGCGGTGCTCTTCACGAGCTCCAGCGCCTGACGGACCTGGTAGTTCAGCGTCTCGTCGATCTTCTTCGCCGCGTTGTTGAACTGCTTGCCGTGTGTGCGCATCAGTCCTTCACCTCGACTCCCATCGAGCGCGCCGCGCCTGCCACCATCGACATCGCGGACTCGATCGAGTCGCAGTTGAGGTCCGGCATCTTCACCTCGGCAATCTTCTTGACCTGCGCCTTGCTGATCGTCCCGACCTTCACGCGGTTGGGCTGACCCGACCCCTTCTCCAGTCCCAGTTCCTTCTTGATCAGGATCGCCGCGGGGGGCGTCTTGAGGATGAAGGTGAAGGACTTGTCCGAGTAGATCGTGATCTCGACCGGGAGGATCAGGCCATCCTGACTCTGCGTGCGAGCGTTGAACTCCTTGCAGAACATCATGATGTTGATCCCCTGTGGGCCGAGAGCCGTACCCACTGGAGGAGCCGGGTTCGCGCGCCCCGCGGGGATCTGGAGCTTGACGAACCCTGTGACCTTCTTTGCCATTGGTCTCCTCTGCGTACGAGCGCGGAGCGAACGGCGAACAGGGGGACGGACATGCCGGGGTGGGAGACACCCGTGGCACGGCTCAGGCACGGCGCAGCTAGGTTGCCGGTTGAGCGCGGAGGGCCGGGTCGAACCCGGCGGACGAACCGCCGGCTGCAACGCCGTCCTCCTTCCGTCCCGCGGCCCTGGTCGACGAGCAACCGCGTTCAGACTTCCACCGTGTGATTCACGTCGTCGTGGTTGCCGACGGTGCGCTTCTCGCCGCAAAGCGGCCGCCCCGCGCAGGGGCCGGTGACTGCATGCGGAGGTCGAGGGACGGTTTCCCGTGCTCTGGCCATCCGGCGCCTGGTTCGCGTCGTGCGGGGCGCCGCAGTTCCCTTGCGCCCCGCCGATCCCCCGGCGTCTTGTGCCCGCCTTGCGGCGGACCCTTCATCCGCCTTGCGGCGGAGTGTTCATCCGCCTTGCGGCGGTATTCGCTGCTATCGATCGACCGGCCCCAGGAGGCGGGGTCAGTAGGCCTTCAGCTGCAAGTAGTCCAGTTCGACCGACGTCGGGCGCCCGAAGAGCGACACCATGACGCGGACCTTTCCCTTGTCGGGCATGACTTCCTCGACCGTGCCGCTGAAGTCGGTGAAGGGCCCTTCGGTGATGGCGACCGCCTGACCGACGAGGAACGGAATCTCCTCGCGCGGGGCGGCTTCCTCCACCTCATCGGCGATGCCGAGCAGGCGCTTGACCTCGTCCTGCCGCAGGTGCATCGGCTCCTTGGTGACGCCGCCAAGCCCGTGCTGCACGAACTTGATGACGCCCTGGATGCCGTTGATGATGTGTGACGACTCCTGGTTCCAGACCATCTCGACGAGCACGTAGCCGGGGTACAGCTTGCGCTCGACGTTGACCTTCTTGCCGTTCTTGAGCTCGACGACCTGCTGGGTCGGGACCAGGGCGTGACGGATGAGGCGCTCCTCCGGCGGACGGGCGTCCTGCTCGATCTTCCGCTGGATGAGCGACTTGACCTTGTTTTCGTGCCCCGCGGTGGTCTGGATGGCGTACCAGCGGTGCTCCACGATCAGCCCCCGAACAGCGACGGGATCCAGCGGACGAGCACCTGTTGCAGGATGACGTCCATCAGGGCGATGAGGGCCCCGATGAAGAGCGACAGGATGATGACCCCGATGCTCAATTGCCGCACCTGCGGGACATCGGGCCACGTCACCTTCTTCATCTCCGCCATCACGTCGTGATAGAACGCGACAAGGCGCTGCATCCAGTTGGCACTGGCAGCTTGGGTAGTCACGGCTACTTGGTTTCCTTGTGCGTCTGATGCTTGTTGCAGCGGGGGCAGTACTTCTTCCACTCCACGCGCTCGGGATGCGTGCGCTTGTTCTTCGTGGTGAAGTAGTTGCGGTTCTTACACTCGCCACAGGCGAGGATGATCTTGTCGCGAGGCATCGTCGTGAACGAGAAGACGAGAAGACGAGAAGACGAGAAGACGAGAGCCCGCTACCGCAGGGCGGGAGCTGCCTCTCATCGCTCGACTGGAGTACGGACAATTCGTGCGCGTGCACCTGCCTGCAGCTGCCTGCGGCCACCAGCGCCGCAGCCCTTCCCAAAGCCCTTCCAAGCACGCGACCGGGATTGAACCGGTGACCTCACCCTTACCAAGGGTGTGCTCTACCAACTGAGCTACGCGTGCAACCGCTGTCGCCCTGCTCCTGCCATTCGGTCCGCTCCAACCAAAGAGCGGGAGACGGGGCTCGAACCCGCGACCTCAAGCTTGGAAGGCTCGCGCTCTACCAACTGAGCTACTCCCGCATCGTGCCCCGCACCTAACGACCTCGTGCGGCCCTGCCTCCTCCCGTATTCCCTGCATCCTCCCAGTGGTGGGGGAAGGATTCGAACCTTCGAAGGCGTACGCCGGCAGATTTACAGTCTGCTCCCGTTGGCCACTTGGGTACCCCACCTAACGACTTCTTGCCAGCTGCCATCCCGCCAGACGAGCCCGTTGCAGCCGAAACACGGCACATCCTCCACCACACGCCTTTCCCCAAACCCGCCGCCCCACAAGCTGACGGCGAGACTCGAACTCGCGACCGCCTGATTACAAATCAGGAGCTCTACCAACTGAGCTACGTCAGCGACCCACCCGGATTTTCTGCGCGAGACACGAACGATAGTGGGACCTGCAACTTGTGTCAACTCAATCAGTTCCGTCTCTGAACCCCGATGTCGCGAGGGGACATATGGGCCGCGAAACCCCGCCCAACACGACACGCCCAGCCCCGCGGAGCACCCCTCTCCCAACACCCCTCAGCCCCCTCCGCCACTAACCCCGCACCGCTCGCCGGCGTGCGCCGTCGACCGCCGTTCAACGCGTCACCGCCAGCGCTCGAGCTGAGTCCCCTGCGGCGTATCCTTCACCACGAAGCCGCGTTCCTCGACCTCCCCACGAATGGCGTCCGACGCGGCAAAGTCACGCTGGGCTCGCGCCGCCAACCGGTCCCGCAAACGCCCCACCGCCCACCGGAACTGCTCCCGCTCCAACGGCTCCAGCTCAGGAAGCGTCTCCGGCGACGGCTCGACCCGATCGGCTCCCACCACCACGCGCTGCGCCCTGGGCTGGACATCGAGGACCGAGTCCATGAGGGCAAAGACGCGCCGCGCCTCCGCCAGGCTGGCCGCGTCGCTCCCCTTGCGGTCGAGCTCGGCGTTGGCGCGCTGTAGGAAGGTGAAGAGCGACGCGACCGCTTCCGGCGCGTTCAAATCGTCGCGCAGCGCGGCTCGGAACGCGAGCTCCCCCTCGGCCGCCACGGCCGCCAGCTCCGGGGTCCCTCCCCTCGCCGTCTCCAGCCGATGCGCGAACTCCCCCACGCGACGCACCGCCTCCAACGACGCCTCGAGCCCGGTCCCCGACAGGTTCATCTGCTTCCTATAGTGGGTCGAGTACACGAAGTGCCGCAGCGCGGCGGCCGAGACGCCGCGCTCGCGCAGGTCCTTCACCGTGGTGATGTTCCCCAGCCGCTTGGACATCTTCGTCCCGTCGATCTGCAGGAACTCGCCGTGGCACCAGAAGCGCGAGAACGGCTTCCCGGTGGCCGCCTCGGACTGGGCGATCTCGTCTTCGTGATGGGGGAAGACCAGGTCGATGCCACCGCAATGAATGTCCAGGGTCTCGCCGAGGTACTTCATCGCCATCGCCGAGCACTCGAGGTGCCATCCCGGGCGCCCGCGTCCGAACGGCGCATCCCAGGCCGCACCGGTCTTCTCGTCCTCCGGCTTGGCGGCCTTCCAGAGCGCGAAGTCCTGCGCGTTCTCCTTGGAGTAGTCGTCCACGGCCACGCGCGCGCCGCTCTTGACCTCGCGCGTGTCGAGGCGCGAGAGCTTGCCGTAGCCGGGAAAGCGATCGATGGCGAAGTAGATCGAACCATCCTCGGCCTTGTAGGCCACTCCCTTCTCCAGCAGCGACTGGACCAGGGCGATCATCTCCGGAATGTGCGTCGTGGCCTTGGGATAGGCTTCCGCATCCTCGATGCGCAGGTAGCGGCGATCCTTGTGGAAGATCTCGGTGATCGGTTCCGTCACCTCGACGATGGTCTTCCCGGTCGACTCTGCCCGCTTGATGATCTTGTCATCGACGTCGGTGAGGTTTTGCACCTGCACGACCTTCCACCCTTCGAGGCGCAAGGCGCGGCGGAGCAGGTCATTGAAGAGGAAGGTGCGGAAGTTCCCGACGTGGGCGGGGTCATAGACCGTGGGGCCGCACGAGTAGAAGCGCACCGTCTCGCCATCGGCGGGGGTGAAGGGCTCGACGCTGCGGGAGAGGGTGTTGTAGAGGCGGAACTCGGGCATCGCCGGTCGACGGGTGGGGACCCGGTGAAGCTAACGGCGCTCCGCAGACGGTGGTACCGGAACGACGACAGGAGTCGCTCGCGGCGCATTGGTGAGCCGCGCGCCAACGACGCAAAGCGTGTGAGCAGGCGCTGGTCGAGGCGTTGGACGTGGGCGCAGTGGCTACGCCCTGCCTGTAAACGAGGCGCACGATCGTCCGCAGGTACAACGCGCCGCCATCGTCTTGCTACGCGCCCGGTGCCGGAGCCGAAGACTCACCGCGCCCGCCGATCCACCACCCGATTCAGCTTTCCCCCCTCCGATCGCGGCGCCTCGCCAGGCGCCAGCAGGGTCACCGACATCCCCACGCCGATCACGTCGCGCAGCAGCCCCGCCACCCGCTGGCGCAGCTCGCGCAACCGGAGGTCGGCCTCGACGACGTCGTCCGACAGCAGCTCGCGCCCCACTTCCCGAAAGAACGAGTCGGCCACCTCGGCTTGAACCTCGATCTCGTGGAGCGTCTCCTCACGGGTGACGACGATGCAGTAGTGTGGCGAGAGTTCGGGGACGCGCCCCAGCACCGCCTCCACCTGGCTCGGATAGACGTTCACCCCGCGAATGATGAGCATGTCGTCGGTGCGCCCCTTGACCAGGCGCATGCGCACGAGGGTGCGCCCACACGCGCAGCTCCCGCGCACGAGCGAGGTGATATCCCCCGTCCAGTAGCGCAGCAGGGGGAGCGCCTCCTTGGTGAGCGTGGTGAGGACGAGTACGCCCTCCTCGCCGTCGGCGACCGGCGCCTGCGTGTCGGGGTCGAGGATCTCCGGGTAGAAGTGATCCTCCATCACGTGCGACCCGTCGCGCGCCTCGACGCACTCGCACGAGACGCCGGGGCCGATGATCTCGCTCAGCCCGTAGATGTTGGTGCTGCGCACGCCTAACGCCGCGTCGATCTGCACGCGCATCCCGTCGGTCCACGGCTCGGCGCCGAGCACGGCGTACCGCAGGGAGATCTCGCCAGGGGCAATCCCGCGACGGGCAAACTCGGTGGCCAGCGTGAGGGCGTAGCTCGGGGTGCAGGTGATGACGTCGGGGCGGAAGTCGGTGATGAGCGTCATCTGCCGTTCGGTCATCCCCCCGCTGACGGGAACGACGCTGAGGCCGAGCCGCTCACCGCCGTAGTGGATGCCAAGCCCGCCCGTGAAGAGGCCGTAGCCATAGGCGTTATGCAGCATCATGCCCGGCGCGGCACCGGCCATGGCCAGCGAGCGGGCGCAGACGCGGGCGAAGAGCGCGACATCATTCGCGGTGTAGGCCACCACGGTCGCCTTCCCGGTCGTCCCCGACGACGCGTGCACGCGCATGACCTGCTCACGCGGCACGGCGAGGAGGCCAAACGGGTAGTGATCGCGCAGGTCGCCCTTGCGCGTGATGGGGAGGCGCGCGAGGTCGTCGATGGAGCGGATGTCGCCAGCCGCAACGCCGGCGGCGGCGAGGCGCTCGCGGTACATCGGGACGCGTTCCGCCAGGTACGCCACGAGCCCCCGCAGGCGCGTCCCCTGCAGCTCGCGCATCGACTCGACGGGGAGGGACTCGAACTCGGGCTCGAGAATCACGTGAGTAATCGGGTAGTCGGGAAGCCAGTCCCAACGTACGCCGGGGACGCGACGGCGCGAGGGCTACGCCGGCCGCCGCGTGTCGCTGAGTCGCAGGACGTCGAGCGGCGGGTCGGCGGCAACCAGGACGCCGCCATCGGGCGCGGGCACACGCAGCACGAGGACGCGCTCCCTCCCGGCGCGCTGCGTCCCCTGCCCGTCGTAGATGCGGTTGATCACGACGCGACGCACGACCACGATCACCACGGCAAGCAGTGGGACGGCAACGGGGAGCCCGGTGGCGCCAAGCAACCGCCCGACGACGAGGACCGCCATGATGCTGAGCACGGGCGGGATCTCGACCTGCTTGGCCGTGATCAGCGGCACCACGAAGTTGGCCTCGATGATGTGGATGACGAAGCCGAGGATCATCACGAGGAGTGCGTGTGTGCCCGGCGACACGCCAAAGACGCCATCACCGCCAAGGACGAAGAGCGCCGGCAAGGTCGAGGAGACGAGCGTGCCGAAGAACGGGATGATGGCCACGGCGCCGGTGAAGACGCCGAAGGTGAGCCAGTACGGGACGTCGAGCGCGTAGAGTCCGATGGCCGTGAGGATGGCGAGCACTGTCATGGCCAGCAGCTGTCCAACGATCCAGGCGCGCAACGTCCCGCCGATGTCGCGCAGCACGTCGCGCACGAGGTCGCGCCGCGCCGGCGGGAAGAGCGCGATGAGCCACTCGCGATAGGTGCCCGGGTGCAGCGCGAGGAAGATCCCCATGACGAGGATCGAGACGATGTTGACGACCGCGTGGCCGAGCCCGACGACCTGCGGAAGAATCTCGCTCACCGCGTTCTCGGCCTGCGCCACGACGCCGCCGACCATCTTGCTCGACTCGGCGCTCCAGAGCTCTTGCAGCCGCGGGTAGCGCAGCAGCACGCGCTGCAGCCACGCCTGCCAGGCGCTGACGTAGTTGGGAAGGTTGCCGACCAGTTGCTGCGTCTGTTCGACCACCGGGGGGACGAGGAGCGTGACCAAACCGGCAACAGCAGCCAGCGTCCCCACGACGGCGATGGTGAAGGCGAGCCCGCTCGGCAGGTGCAACCGGGCCACCAGTGCGTCGCGCACCGCGCCCAGGAAGAGCGAGAAGAGGATGGCGACGAACAGGAGGAGGAAGATGTCCGCCGCCTTGAACAGGAGCCCCAACAGCAGAACGGTCGCGACCGTCGAGGCGAGGACGGGCGCGACCTTGAAGGGGGGCAACGTGGTTCCCGTCACCCGTTCTGCTTGCCGTCGGCGTCCTCGATCTCGGCGTGCACGGTCTCCTCGGCGGGGGCGCTCCCCCCGGCCGAGCCGGCGCCGAGCTGGCGCTTCTCCGCGGGGGCAGGCGATGGGAGGAGCCCCATCTTCTGCTTGAGCGCGAGGAGCTGCGCGTCGGCGCCAATCGAGGTCGACGACTTCTCGAGGAGCTTGAAGTCGCGCTGCAGGCGATCGCCCGAGAACTCCTCGTCGATCTCCGACGACGCTTTGATCATGCGCTCGTTCTGCTCGATCTTCTCTTCCATCCGCGCGAACGCCTCGAAGGCCGACTTCTCCGACAGCCCCGACATCGTCTCCGAGATGCGCTTCTGCGCCTGCGCCCGGCGCTGGCGGGCGAGGAGGAGGTTCTTCTTGCGCTTGGCTTCCTCGATCTTGTCGTTGAGGTCGCGCAACGCATTCTTGAGCTTCTCGGTCTCGAGCTGGTGCGACTGCCAGGTCGTCTCGAGCTGCTGCGCGTGCGCGTAGTGCTCGCCCTGCCTGACGAGGGCCTGCTTGGCCAGGTCGTCTCGCCCTTCCTTGATGGCGAGCATCGCCTTCTGCTCCCAGTCCTGCGACTGCTTGTATTCCGCCTCGAACTGGTCGCGCAACCGCTTCTCGTCGGCGATGGCGGCAGCCACCTGCTGCTTGGCCTTCACCAGCTGGTCGCGCATGTCGACAATGATCTGGTTGAGCATCTTCTCCGGGTTTTCGGCGGAGGAGATCAGGTCATTGACGTTCGACTTGATGAGTGAGGCGAGTCGATCGAAGATGCCCATGGGCTATGCGTCCTCGCGGTACGTCGTGAGCTCGCGCAGGTGGGTGGCGAGGGCAAGGGTCATGCTTTCGTAACTGGCGAGGAACTCCTCGTAATCGAGGTGCGAGATCTCGAGGGCCTCGGTGAGCACGATGGATCCATCACTGATGCCGTACGATCCGTGCACGAGGTCGGAGGCGTTCAGTTCCAGCAGGCGGCGATTGAGATCCGCTCCCTTGCCGTTCTTCTGCGGGACGTTCATGACCTTCATGCGCAACACGATGACGGGGGGGTTGTAGTGCACCACCACGTCGAGGTCGAGTGCGCCACCCGGCTGCACCAGCCAGGTATTCTCGCCCGCTTCGAAGTACGAGGCCCCTTCTTTCGAGAGGCGGTCCAGGAAGGACTCGAGGTCTTCTTTCGTTACCATGAGGTACCTGCGTCGAATGGCCTCTGCTTCGTACGGCTGGTCTCGCCAATTGGTTTCCCGCTCACCCGATATGACCTCGTGAGACGTCCACCAGCCGGCGGTTGAGCGCAAGATACAGGGGGGCCTGCGCGTCGGATACGGCGCTCCCCCGGCCGAGCCCTACTGCCGGAGCGCGCCAGCTGCAGCGCCCGAGCGCGCGGGCGTCGCGCGCACGGTATCCAGCATGTCGCGAACCGCCTGAATCACGAGGTCGGGCTGGTCTTTCTGGATGTAGTGCGTGCTCTGCTCCGCCAGGATCCAACGCCCGCGGGAGGTGCGCGACACGATCTCCTTGTGCATCGCGACCCATTCGTCGTGCAGCGACTTGGCCACTTCGGGGGTGACACCGGGGACCGACATCTTTCCCGCCGTGAGCGCGGTGATCGGGAGGTCGCCGAACGGCTTGGCATCGCGCCCCACCTCGGCGAACCATTGCGGGAGCATGGCCCCGATTTGGGCGGTGTTGTGCATCGCCTGGTCGGTGGTTTCGCGTGCAATCGAGACGGCGTCGAGGGTGTCGGCGGTGGTGCGCTGTGCCACGCGATCGATGCCCGAGTAATGGAGCGCGGGAATCACCTTGATGATCCACTGCGACCACGCGGGCATTCCTTTCATGCGAGTGATCTGGTCCTCGTGCGAGCCGTCGACGAGGACGAGCCCCGCCACCTCCGTGGGGTAGCGTACCGCGTAGTGGCGCGCCAGCGGCCCGCCCAGCGAGTGGCCGACGATCACATACGGACCCGGTTCGCCGGACTTGGCCAGGAGCGTGTGCAAGTCGTTGATCATCGCGGTGGGCATCGGCGTAACGCGCGGCGGGTCGCTCCACCCCGTCCCGGCGCGATCGTAGGAACAGGTGCGCGACAGCTCGGAGAGTTGCGGCTGCACATAGCGCCAGGACGACAGGCCGAAGTCGCCGAGCCCCGCCTCGAGCACCACGGTCGGCGTCCCTGCACCGGTGCAGTAGAGGTGCATCATGCGGCCGGGTTCGACCTCGACCAGCCGTCCCGGCGCCTTCCATCGTGCATCATCGCGCCGGTGCAGCACGCGGGCGTACACGGCGACACCAACGAGGAAGAGCACCAGGCAGATCGCGCCCCACTTGAGGAGCGTGACGACGATTCGGAACAGGGTGCGCATCGGCGATCGGGGGTCGAGAATGATGGCGCGAGGGCGCGCCGGCGCTACCGGTCGTTGGACACTTCAGTGCAGCTCGGCTGGGCTCAGTGCAGCTCAGTCGTCGCGACGCTTGATCTGCACGAGACGTTCGCGGGCGAGGCGTCGCCCGGTGGGCGTTGCCGCCAGCCCGCCTCCGGCCGTCTCGCGGTAGCGAACATCCATGCTGCGGCCAATCTCGCCCATGGTATCGATGACTTCGTCGGCCGGGATGGCGAAGGTGATCCCCGCCAGCGCCATCTCGATGGCCGCGAGGGCGATCGCCGCCCCGGTCGCATTGCGGAAGACGCACGGCAGTTCGACCAATCCGCCTAACGGGTCACAGACCAGTCCAAGCGTCCCCTGCTGGGCGAGGGCGACGGCGTGTCCCGCCTGCGATGGTGTCCCGCCGAGCATCTCGGTGGCGGCGCCGGCCGCCATGCCGGCGGCGGCGCCGGTCTCGGCCTGGCATCCACCCTCGGCGCCGGAGAGCGACGCACGCTCGGCCACGATGGCCCCGATGAGTCCAGCGGTTGCCAGCGCATCGACGAGCGCCTCGTCGCCAATGTGCTTGGCGTCGGCGAGGCCGAGGAGGACGGCGGGAAGGACGCCCGCGCCGCCGGCGGTAGGCGCGGCGACGATCACTCCCATGGCGGCGTTGACTTCCTGCACGGCGAGCGCTCGCGCGAGGACGTCGCGGAACGGCGTGCCGGCGAGCGGCCCTGCCGGCCCTTGGCGCAGCTTGGCGGCGTCGCCGCCAACGAGCCCCGACGCGCTCCGGAGGTCACCGGTGAGCCCCTGGGACACAGCGCCGCGCATGATGGCGAGGGCGCGCGACAGCGCCTCGCGGATGTCGGCGACGCTTCGCCCCTGGTCGCGCGCCTCGGCGGCGAGGGCAACGTGGGCGAGGGTGGAGCCGTGCTGTTCGGCGTCGCGAATGGCGTCGGCGAGGGACTTGTACATCAGAGGACGAGAAGACGAGAAATCGAGAAGACGAGAGACGGCATCACGCGCCGACCTTGTCGAGGCGGTAGGCCCAGCTGACCCAAGGGAGGGTGCGGATGTGGTCGCGGACGTCGGGGCCGGGTTCCTCGTCGACCTCGATGACCATGAAGGCGTCGCCGCCGCGTGCCTTTCTCGTCAGGCGCAACGTGGCGATGTTGACGCCGTCGTCGGCAAGGAGCGACGCAATGCGGGCAATGGAGCCCTTGATGTCCTCGGCGACGAGGACGATGGTGTGGTAGTTCCCGTGCACCTCGACCGGGAAGCCGTCGATTTCCGAGACGAGGATGCGTCCAGCGCCTAACGACGACCCCACCATCACGGCGCGGCGGTCGCCCCGCTCGAGGGTGATGCGCACCGTGTTGGGGTGCGTCTCCCCCTCCTCGCCCAGCTTGGTCTTCTCGAAGGTGTAGGCCAGCCCCTCGCGTTCCATGATGTCCAGCGCGTTGCGCAGGCGCTCGTCGTCGGGACGAAAGCCCATCAACCCGCCCACGATCGCCTTGTCGGTGCCGTGCCCTTCACCGGTGCGGGCAAACGACCCGTGCAGCTCGACGAGCGCCGTTTGCGGCGTCCCGCCCACCAGCCCGCGGGCGAGCAGCCCGAGACGGCAGGCGCCCGCGGTATGGCTGGAACTGGGCCCCACCATGACGGGGCCGATGATGTCGAGAAGGGAGACCACGGCAGGCGAGTCGTGAGGCGCGAGGGCGAGCCGGCGCCCTCTCCCACGCGGGAGGCGCCGAGCATTGGGAACGAGACGAGAATCTCACCGCTGGCGGTCACCGATGCCAGCGTGGCGACGACGCGATCGCCGTCGCAACTTCCGTCACCAAACGTATCAGGACCACACTCGCGTGTCCCTCGACCTTCCGCTCGCCGGCCTCCGCGTCGTCTCGCTCGCCGTCAATGTTCCCGGCCCGGTCGCGGCTGCGCGCCTTGCCGACATGGGGGCGCACGTGACGAAGGTCGAACCGCCCAGCGGTGACTTCCTGCAGGGGGGCGCCCCGGAGTGGTACCGCCAACTCACCGCCCGGCAGCGGGTGATCACCCTCGACCTTCGCACCGACGAAGGAAGGAACGCGCTCGCCGACACGCTCGGCGACGCGGATATCCTGATCGTTTCCAACCGCCCGTCGGCGCTGCCGCGGATGGGGCTGCACCGCGAGGCGCTGCTGGCCAGATACCCGCGCCTGTGCGTCGTCTCGATCATTGGGCACCCCTCTCCCGATCAGGAGCGTCCCGGCCACGACCTCACCTACCTGGTGGAGGCAGGAGTGCTGGACGGTAGCGCACTCCCGCGCTCGCTCTTCTCCGACCTTGCCGCGGCGGATCAGGCGGTAGCCGCGGCGCTGGCGCTGATCATTCGTCGCGGCCGCACGGGGGTTGGGGGGTGGCAGGAGGTGTCGCTGGCCGACGCGGCGCACGCGCTGTCGGCGCCGCTGGTGCACGGGCTCACGCGCGCGGGGGGCGTGTTGGGCGGGGGGCATCCGGGATACGCCTTCTATCGCGCTGCGGACGGAGTGGTGGCGGTGGCGGCGCTGGAGCCCCACTTCCTTCAACGGTTCGTCGCCGCGCTCGCGCTGGCGGAGCCCGATCCCGCCGCGATCTCCTTCAGTGTTCGGCAGCGAACGGTGAGAGACCTCCTCGCGCTCGGCGCCGCGCACGACTTCCCCATCGCCGCCGTGACCGCCTGACGAGCCGCGGCCATTGCGGAGGCGGCGGCCGCGGCGGCGCGCGCCGTCAGGTGCCTCCGCGCGCCGCAAGGTGCCCCTGCGCGCCGCGAGCGCCCCTGCACGCCGTCGTTGCCTGAGCCTAACGACTCTTCAGCGCCTTGCGGAGAAACTGGCCCGTGTAGCTCTCCTTGACCTTCACGACCTGTTCCGGCGTCCCGGTGGCGACGATCGTTCCCCCCTTGTTCCCTCCCTCGGGACCCAGGTCGACGATCCAGTCGGCCGTCTTGATGACGTCGAGGTTGTGCTCGATGACGAGGACGGTGTTGCCGCGATCCACGAGGCGATGCAGGACGTCGAGGAGGAGGCGCACGTCCTCGAAGTGGAGACCGGTGGTCGGTTCATCGAGGATGTACAGCGTGCGGCCCGTGTCGCGCTTGGACAGCTCGGTGGCGAGCTTCACGCGCTGTGCCTCGCCGCCGGAGAGCGTCGTCGCGCTCTGCCCCAGGTGGATGTAGCCGAGCCCGACGTCGTTGAGCGTCTGCAGCTTCTGGTGGATGCGCGGCTGGTGCTCGAAGAAGGCGAGCGAGTCCTCGACGGTGAGGTCGAGCACTTCCGCGATGTTGAGGCCGCGGAAGCGGACCTCGAGCGTCTCGCGGTTGTAGCGCTTCCCCTTGCACACGTCGCACGGCACATAGACGTCGGGGAGGAAGTGCATCTCGATTTTCACGAGGCCGTCGCCCTGGCACGCCTCGCAGCGCCCCCCCTTCACGTTGAACGAGAATCGCCCGGGCCCGTAGCCGCGGATCTTGGCTTCCGGCATCTCGGCGAACAGCTCGCGCACCGGGGTAAAGACGCCGGTGTAGGTCGCCGGGTTGGAGCGTGGGGTGCGCCCAATGGGCGACTGGTCGATGTCGATGACCTTGTCGACGTGCTCGAGCCCCGTGATGCGCGAGTGCTCGCCGGCAATCACGCGCGCCCGGTAGAAGTGGCGCGCCAGCGAGCGGTGCAGGATGTCCTCCACCAGCGTCGACTTTCCCGAGCCCGACACGCCGGTGACGGCGATGAAGGTGCCTAACGGGAAGTCGACGGTGAGGTCGCGCAGGTTGTGCTCCCTGGCCCCTACCACGCGAATGCTGCGCCCCGGATCGGCCGGACGCCGCGCCTTGGGGATCTCGATGCGCAGCTCGTCCTTGAGGTAGCGCCCTGTGAGCGACTCGGCGACCCTGGTGACGTCATCCACGGTGCCGGCCGCCACCACGCGCCCGCCGTGCTTCCCCGCCCCCGGGCCGAGGTCGATGACGTAGTCGGCCTCGCGGATCGTGTCCTCATCGTGCTCCACCACGATGACGGTGTTGCCCAGGTCGCGCAGCTGCTTGAGCGTCCCCAGCAGCCGCTCGTTGTCGCGCTGGTGCAGCCCGATGGAGGGCTCGTCGAGGATGTAGAGGACGCCCACCAGGCGCGAGCCGATCTGGGTCGCCAGCCGAATGCGTTGCGCCTCGCCCCCGGAGAGCGACTCGGCGGAGCGGCCTAACGTGAGGTAGTCCAGCCCCACGTCGTCGAGGAAGCGCAACCGTTCGCGCACCTCCTTGAGGATCGGGCCGGCGATCTCCGGGTCGAGCCCGGGGCGCCCGTTGTTCCTGACGGGGATCTCGTCGAAGAAGCGGCGCGCCTCGCCGATCGAGTCGTCGACGACCTCGCCCAGGTTGCGCCCATCGACGGTCACCGCCAGCGACTCCGGCTTGAGCCGTCGCCCGCCACACGCCGCGCACGGGCGAATCACCATGAAACCGTCCAGCTCCTGGCGAATGCTGTCCGAGTCGGTCTCCTGGTACCGGCGCGAGATGTTGGCGATGATCCCTTCCCACGAGACGGGGGACGGGGGACGCGAGATGGCGGTCTTCTTCGCAGAGGCCCTGGCCGTCGCGCGCTTCCTCGGTCCCGCACTCCCGTCGTCGTCAGCCGCAACTCCCGTCCCGGGCGCGCTGCCGTGCAGGAGGGTGCGCCGGACCTTCTCGGGGATCCTCGCCCACGGGACGTTGAGCTCGAAGCCGAGCGACCTGGCAAGGCCGGGGAGGATGACGCGGCGCAGGTAGCCGTCGGGTTCACCCCAGGGAAGGATGACCCCCTCGAGGATCGTCAGCGAGGGGTCGCCGACAATGAGCTCCTCGCTCACTTCGCGTCGCGTCCCCAAACCGCCGCATGCAGGACAGGCGCCAAACGGGGAATTGAAGGAGAAGTGGCGCGGTTCCATCTCCGGCATCGAGATGCCGCAGTCCGGGCACCCGTAGCGTTCCGAGAACAGATGGCTCGACTTCTCGCTCCCGTGCCGCACGACCTCGACCAGCCCTTCGGCAAGCTTGAGCGCAGTCTCCACCGAGTCGTTGAGGCGCCCACGATCGTCGGCGCGCACCACCAGGCGGTCGACCACGATCGAGACGTCGTGATTCTGCCGTCGATTGAGCTTGGGCGGCGACGCAAGCTCGATCAGCGCACCGTCGACCATGGCCCGGATGAAGCCCTGCTTGCGCGCCGCCTCGAACAGGTCGCGGAACTCCCCTTTGCGACCGCGCACCAGCGGGGCCAGGATCTCGAGACGCGTCCCCTCCGGCCAGGCCAGGATCGCGTCGGTAATCTGGGTGGCCGTCTGCCGTTGTACGGCGCGGCCGCAGTTGGGGCAATGCGGCGTGCCGGCGCGCGCGTAGAGCAGGCGCAGGTAGTCGTAGATCTCGGTGACGGTGCCGACGGTGGAACGCGGGTTGTGCCCGGCGGTCTTCTGCTCGATCGAGATGGCCGGTGAGAGCCCCTCGATGGTGTCGACGTCGGGCTTCTCCATCAGCCCGAGAAACTGGCGCGCGTACGCCGAGAGCGACTCGACGTACCGGCGCTGCCCCTCGGCGTAGATGGTGTCGAAGGCAAGCGACGACTTGCCGGAGCCCGACAGCCCCGTGATGACGGTCAGCTTGTCGCGCGGGATGGTGACGTCGACGTTCTGGAGATTGTGCTCGCGGGCGCCGCGTACGATCAGCGACTCGCTCGCCACGGCGGCGGTGCCGGTCGCGCGAGATGCGGCGCGGGCGGCGGCGCGGGCGGCGGCGGCGCGTGTCGATGCCGGGGAGGGGGCCATAGGTTCCCGAAGATAGGCCGAAGAACGACCGGAGAGCAAGCTGGCCGGCGCACCCCCCGAGCCGTCGCCCGGCGCGTAGGCTCAACTGGCGCAGTTCGCGTGACGTTGGCTAGCTCTCCGCTGTCCCTGACGGGGGGCGTCGCTCTCCGTCCTGCGCGCTCCCGCACCAACCGAGTCCATGCCGCACACCGACGCCGTCGTCGTGCTCACCACCGTTGCCTCGTCCGAGGAGGGGGCGGCGCTCGTTCGCGCTCTCCTGGAACGCCGGCTCATCGCCTGCGGCACGCTCCTTCCCGCGGCGCGTTCGCTCTATCGCTGGGAAGGAAAGGTCGCCGACGAGCAGGAGACGGTGATCCTGATGAAGACGCGCTCGGCCGTGCTGCACGCCATCGAGAAGGCGTTCGCCGAGCTGCACCCGTACAAGGTCCCGGAGCTGCTCGCGCTGGAGGTGCAGTGGGGGCTGGAGAAGTACGTCAACTGGATCAACGACGAGACGTCGATGGCGCTGTTGCAGTAGCGCTGGGCGCCACGCTCCATATCTCGCATGCAGATCGCCGTCACCATCGATGACCTGGCCTTCGTGGCCGCCGACGCCGTCGCCCGTCCTGTCAACGCCGAGTTGCGGGCCATGACACCGGTCATGCGCCGCCTGGAGCAGGCGGCGGGCGAGGGGTTGCTCCGTCAGCTGCATATCCACGAGCCGCTGGACGTGGGCTCGGCCGTGGTCACGCCGGCCGGGGCCGTGCACGCCGGCCTGATGATTCACGCCGTGGTGTCGACCGAGACGGAGCGCGTCTCGCGCGACGGCGTGCGGCGCGCCACCACCAGCGCGCTGCAGCGCGCGCACGACTTCGGCGTGGCGCACCTGGCCATGGCGCCGTTCGGGCTGGGCGCGGGGAACCTCGACGTGGAGGATGCGGCGCAGACGATGGTGGCGGCCATCCGTGCGCAGGCCGAGTCACGCAAGGCACCCGAGGGCGTCACCATCATCGTGGAGAACGACCTCGAGCTGGAGGCCTTTCGCGGCGCCGTCGCGCGCTTCTGGAGTGAGCGATGAACGCTCGCGGGGTGCTGGCCATCGGGGTGCTCGCGGCGTGGGGGGCCGGCATTGCCGCCTTTGTGCAGCGCGAGTCGTCGCGGTCGCCGCGCGAGAAGCTCGCCGAGGCGGCGTCGCGTGTTGCACCGGGGGCGACGTACTTCGCGGTGGAGCGAGCGGGACGTCACGTCGGCTTCGCCTCGAACACGATCGACACGATTCCCGGCGGGTTGCAGGTGACGGACTACCTGGTGGGCGACGTGGCCCTGGGCGGGGCGCTGCAGCGCGTGACCGCGCAGTCGGTCGTGAAGCTGTCGCGCGCTCTCGCGTTGCGCTCATTCACCATCACCTTCAGCGGCGACTCGCAATCCGTGCGGGCAACCGGGCGCACGGTCGGCGACTCGCTGCTCGAGTACGTGGTGCAGGCGGCGGGAGCCGTGGCCGACACCAATCGCGTGCGCCTCACCGGTCCGCTCCTCCTCCCCACGCTCATCCCGCTCGCCGTTGCACTTGGCGAGCCTCCCAGAGTCGGGCGCACCTACACGATCGACACGTTCGACCCAACCACGATGGCAACGCGCGCGCTCCCCGTGAGCATCCGCGCCGAGTCGCTCTTTGTCCTCGTGGACAGCGCGGCGTTCGATCCCAACTCGCGCCGCTGGCTAGGCGCGCATGCCGACACGGTGCGCGGCTTTCATCTGACGTCGGCCGACGGTGCGGCATTCGACAGTTGGGTGGACGAGTTGGGGCGCATGATCACCGTGCGCGCACCGGCTGGCCTGTCGATGCGCCGCACGGCCTATGAGGTCGCCTTCGAGAACTGGCGCACCGCAAGCCCGCTCCGGGCCAGAAGGAGCGGTGCCGCGCCGCCCCACGAGGACCGCTGGAGCGCGAGCGCCATCTCGGCGGGCGTGCTTGGCGCCTGGGCGCCGCGCGACACGCTCCGCGTGCGCGTTCGCGGGATCGATCTTTCCCGCCTCTCGATTGACGGCGGGGGGCAGCTGGTGACGGGCGACACGGTCACGATCGTGCGCGACGGCGCGAGCGAGCTGCGCCCCGCGTTCTCGCTCCCGCCTGACGCAGCGACGCGTGCGCGTTACGCGCGCGACCTGCGCACGGAGCCGTTGCTGGAAGTCGAGCACCCGGCAGTCGTGGCGCTGGCCAAGCGGCTGCGCATGCGCGAGTCCATGGCCGACGTGGTGACGCGCCGCCTCATGACGTGGGTCCACGACTCGCTGGCAAAGGAGGCGTCCGTCACCCTCCCCAGCGCAGTGGCCACGCTGCGCTCGCGCCGCGGCGACAGCAACGAGCACGCGCAGCTGTTCGTCGCCCTCGCGCGGGCGGCGGGGATCCCGGCGCGCACGGTGAGCGGCGTGGTGGCCATCGACGGTCAGTTCTACTACCACGCATGGGCCGAGGTGATGCTGCAACGCTGGGTTGGGGTTGACCCCACGCTGGGGCAGTTCCCGACCGACGCCACGCACCTGCGCCTCCTCACCGGCGGACTCGGCGCGCAGGCGGAGCTGTCGCGTGTCACCGGCCGCCTCGACCTCAGCGTCGTCGGCGTTGCAGCCGGCGATGCGACGACGCCGCGCGCGCGCCGCGCTGCCTCTCCATTGACTCGTCAGGCGCCAGGCGCCTCCCCTCGATGATCGAGATCTCCTCGCTCACCAAGAAGTACGGCTCCTTCACGGCCGTCGACGCCATCGACCTTTCTGTCCCCAAGGGGGAGCTGTTCGGCTTCCTGGGCCCTAACGGCGCGGGGAAGACGACGACGCTGCGCATGATTGCCGGCATCCTGCGTCCCACGGCGGGAACGGTGCGCATCGCCGGGCTGGACATCGGCGCCGATCCCATGGCGGCCAAGGCCAAGCTCGGCTTCATCCCCGACCGCCCCTTCATCTATGAGAAGCTGACGGGGATGGAGTTCCTGCGATTCGTCGCCGGGCTGTATCGCGAGGAGGGCTCGAGTGTCGAGCACCGCGCCCGCGAGTTGCTCGCCCTGTTCGACCTGGAGGACTGGCGCGACGAAGTCGTCGAGTCGTATTCGCATGGGATGCGGCAGAAGCTGATCATCTCCAGCGCCTTCGTGCACCGCCCCGACGTGATCGTCGTCGACGAGCCAATGGTGGGGCTCGATCCCAAGGCGGCGAAGACGCTCAAGGAGCTGTTTCGCGAGTACACGCGCCGCGGGCACACGATCATGATGTCGACGCACACCCTCGAGGTGGCGCAGACGATGTGCGACCGCATCGCGATCATCCAGAAAGGGAAGATTCGCGCCTGCGGGAGCATGGACGACCTGCGCCGGAACGCCGAGCGCGGCGACGAGGGGCTGGAAGAGATCTTCCTTCGCCTCACCGGCGAGAATGCCGCCCGCGGGTTGGTCGAGGTGCTGGATGCCTAACGGGCTGTGGCACGTGCTCTCCCCGAAGTGGCAGACGGTGCGCAATCGCGCCGCCACCGCCGAGAAGGGGCGCGGGGTCCGGTACGCACTGCTCGGGTTGATCGGGGTGGGCTTCTGGGCGTTCGCCTTCGGGGCACTCTACCGCGTGCTGGCCTACTTCAAGGGGGTGGAGGAGATCGGCGCGCTGCTCGCCGGCAAGCTCCTCGGCATCGTCCTGCTGTCGTTCGTGTCCATTCTCCTCCTGTCGAACATCATCACGGCGCTCTCGTCGTTCTTCCTCGCCCGCGACCTCGACCTCCTCGTCTCGGCGCCGGTGGACTGGCTCACGCTGTACGCCGCGAAGTTGCTGGAGACGACGCTTCACTCGAGCTGGATGGTCGTCCTGCTCGCGGTTCCGATGCTCACCGCCTACGGCGTGGCGTACGATGGTGGGCCGCTCTTCCCGCTGGTGGCCTTGGCCGCGTTCATCCCCTTCCTCCTCCTGCCATCAGTCGTTGGCAGCGCCATCACATTGCTCCTGGTCAACGTCTTCCCCGCCAGGCGCACTCGCGACATCCTCTCGGTGATCACGGTGATTGCCGGCGCAGGGGTCGTGGTGCTGTTCCGCCTCATGCGCCCGGAAAAGCTGGCCCGGCCGGAGGGCTTCCGTTCGCTGGTCGAGTTCATATCGGTGCTTCGCGGCCCCACCTCGCCGATGCTCCCCAGCGAGTGGATGCAGCGCACGTTGATGGGTTTCCTCACCGGCGACGTGGACCTCCTGCCGTTGTACCTGCTCTGGTCGACGGCAGCGGCCTTCGTCGTGCTGGGGGCGCTCCTTCACCGCGCGCTGTACCCCGTGGGCTTCACCAAGGCGCAGGAAAGTGCGCAGCAGTCGGTGCGCAGCACGGGAAAGCCGAGCCTCCTGTCGCAGATGCTCCGCCCCTGGGGAACGCGCCGTCGCGAGCTGATCCTCAAGGAGGTGCGCGTCTTCTTCCGCGACACGACGCAGTGGTCGCAGCTGATCCTGCTGGCGGTGCTCGTGGTGGTGTACGTCGTGAACATCAAGTTCCTGCCGCTCACGGGAGACGGGATCACCTTCTTCATCGTCAACCTGATCCCGTTCCTCAACCTGGGGCTGGCCGGCTTCGTCCTCGCCTCGATCGCCGCGCGCTTTCTCTTCCCGGGGGTGAGCCTCGAGGGGCGCTCGTGGTGGCTCCTGCGCTCGTCGCCGCTGTCGATGCACGAGCTGCTGTGGTCCAAGTTCTGGGTGGGGACGGTCCCGTTGCTCGTCCTTGCCCTCTCGATCGTGGCGGTGACCAACTACTTGCTGCAGGTGAGCCCGTTCATGTTCGCGGTCTCGGTGGGATCGATCACGCTCATGACCTTTGCCATCGCCGGGCTCGCCGTGGGATTCGGGACGCTCTATCCCCGCTTCGAGACCGAGAACGCGGCGCAGATCCCCACGTCGTTCGGCGGGTTGATGTTCATGATGACGGCGGTGCTGGTGATTGGCGGCGTGATCTTTCTCGAGGCGCGCCCGGTGTACGGCTACCTCAGCGCGCGCCTGTACGGCGCCGCCGACGCGGTGGACCCGACCGGGATGATCATCGGCTTCGGCCTCGCCGCGCTTCTCTGTCTCGCCGCCACGTTTGTCCCGCTGCGCATGGCCCTGCGGCGACTCGAGGCGCTCGAGCGTTAGGCGCTCCGTCGCTCCGGCGCCCCGCGTTCAGCGTTAGGCACGCGACGGGTGCGGCTGGCGCCTGGCGTCAGGAGCGCAGCGGCGCCCCACACTGGTCGCAGTAGCGGGCGGCGCCTGCGCGAACTGCGGCACCGCAGCGCGGGCAACCGCCCAGCGCGCGTCCGCAGCTGGAACAGAAGCGCGCCCCGGGCTCTGGGCGCGGCCCGCAGTCGGGACAGGTCACCGCGTTGACACGTTCCGCGCGCACCAGACGCTCGGCTTCTTCCTCGAGCGATGACGACGACGCTGGCGAGGATGCAGTCGGTGCCGGCGACTCGGCGGCTGGCGACGCGGGAGATGGCGGCGTGGAGGCGGCGCTCTCGGCGCGACGCGCGCGCGCGTCGAGTGCGGCCAGCATCCTGCCGTAGTCCGCATCGGACAGCTTTCCCATCGCGTGGTCGAGCGTCAGCTCCTCGCGCTCGAGCGCGAGTGCGTCCTCGACAGGCACGCGTCCCTTCGCGGTGCCGCGTGGCGCGGGCCGCGGCGACGGTGACGGTGGCGCGTCGTCGTCCGTGGACCGGCGAAGGAAGGGATAGACGGCGAAGGCGAGTCCGCCGACCATGAGGACGATTCCTGCGACGAGCATGCTCATGAGATCGTGGTGACGTTGGGATCGAATGCGAACGACGACGCATCGTGAGGCATCCTCGTCCCGCCAGTGGTGGCCAGTTGCGCCAGGAGTGCGCCGGTCACGAGCAGCACGGCGCCCCCCCACAGCGAGGCAAGGACGACGACCGTGATGCGCATCCGCACCTGCTGGAGCGTCCCGAACTCCTCGGCGACGATGCGAATCTCCTCGAAAGGAAAGCGAAGAACCGCGGGGCGCGCGAGGGGCGATGTGATGATTTCGTCGCGCGAGTCGACGTACTCGCGGCGGTCCGGCGAGAGGAGCGCTCGCGCGCGCCCAGCGACCATCGGCTCGAGAGCGACGGCGGCCACATGTGCATTCTCGTCCTCGAACTGCGAGACGCCCTGGTGCACGAGCGTCACGGGGGAACCGAATCGGCGCACCACCGTGGTGCGACCGCCGCTCGCCACCGTGCGCTCGATTGTCACGGCGGCCGCCTCACCGGCAGCTGCAAACGCCAGGCAGGCAATCGCGCCTGCGTATGACGCGCGGATCGCCCGTGCGCGCACGGTCGCTGCTGACGCAAGTGCGCTCGCGGTGACCAGGAGAGCAACCGCCGCCACGCCGCCCCACCAGGTACCAGGCGACGCGAGCGCTGCGCCGAGCGTGGGTGAGCTAGTCGTCGGGTGCGCACCGGGCGCCACGCCCTGAAGCGCGCCGGGCGCCATGCCAATCACAATGCCAGCCGCCACGCCGAGCGTGAGGGCCAACAGGAGCGCCCCCCGGCGCGCCCATCGGGGTCGAGTCGCTGCCAGGGTGGCACCTGACGGCGTCTCGAAGGACGCCGCGAGTGCCAGCACGAGGCCGGCCATCAGCGCCCACTGCCTGAGGTCGCGCGTCGTGGCGACGGTCTCGGCACGCGGGAGGAGCGAGAGGGCGGCGCCGACGACCAGGAGGGCGATCGATCCCGTCAGGAGAGAAGGCGCGAGCCTCGAGGTATGATCCCGCGTATCGTCGCGCGGCTCGCGGGCGCGCACGTTGCGCCTCGCGGACGCGAGCGCCCCCGACGCCGCGGCGCCTAACGAAAGCCAGGCGAACCCCTGCAACGCCCATGCGCCACCCTCGGCGTCCACACCACGGAGCAGCGCGTTCGCCACGAGACCCAGCGTCCCCAGCCACGACGCCAATCGCGCGGTCCCGTCGCCCGAGGTGAGGAGCGTGAGTCCCGCCGCCACCATCGGCGCGACGAGGAGGCCGCTGAAGGCATCGACGGCGGCGGGAGTCGGCGCCACCCCCGTGGCGTACACGCCCCGAGCGCCGCCCCACATCGCGAACGCCAGCAGGACGACTACCGATGCTGACAGCAGTTCCTCCACCCGCGCGTCATGCGCGTTGCGTGCGCCACGTGCGCCGCGCGGCTGGGGGAGCGCGGAGTCGTCGGCGGCAAGCGCGGTTGCGGCGGCCGACACGGCGACGGCGAGCGCGATGGCCAACCGCGAGGCGACCGACAGCGGATGCTGCAACGCCGGAACCAGTCCGAGACCGTCTCCCGGGACCCAGGGGAGCGTCGCGAACGCTCGGGCCGCGAGCGACGTGGCAAGCAGCGCCAGCACGACGGTCCCGACAGCCGCAACGCCGAGCGCCGTGCGCGCACACCAAGACACGAGTGCGCCGGCAAGCGCCGCCAGCGCCGCGGTGGGAAGCACGCTCCCGGCCGGGAGCTGCCAGAGTGCCGCGACGCGATAGCTGGCCGGGAGATTGCGCGTGATCGAACGGGCCACGTAGCTGACGGTCACGTCCCCCGCCAGGAGCAACTGGACCAGGGCCACCGTCGCGATCGCGGCCGCCGCGGCGCTCCCCAGGAGGGCGAGTTCCCCCCACCGCCGGCGCTGATCCCCGGGCGGCGTCGTCACGAACCCTGCCCCGAACGCGCACGCGGCCAGCAGCGCAGCGATCCAACTGGCGGCCGTTCCTACAATCGCCACGGCCTCATCGAGACATCACCTGATGGCCGACGCGGCGGCGACCTTCGATCGAGTGGGCGCCTAGTCATTCTTGTGCCGAACCGCTTCCTGTCGCACCTGATTCATGATGCGCTCGAGGGCGGTTTCGGCCTTGGCTCGCTCGTCGTCGGGCCATGGGCCTGCGTGGCGGTGCAGCTCCCGCACCTGTTCCAGCATGTCGTTGATCAGGATGCGGAGCAGGACGTTCTTGCGCTGCTCCCGCGGCACGTCTTCGTCTTCTGTCATAAACGGGGCATGGACCGTAACACTGTCATTTCCGCGACGGGTACATGATGGCGACGCTGGCCACTCCGGCGCCAGCCACATCGGCGCTCACGTCGCCGGCCGCTGCGGCGATGCAGCGCCCGCGGCCAGCGGATGGCGAAGGACGCTCGGGGCCGCCAGGTGTTGCTCGCGCGGCTGTGGCGCCTGGTTGCTCGTGCTCGCCGCTGCTAGCGATCGTTGGCCCAGGACAGCGCGGCGCGGACCGCACGCTGCCAGCCGGCGTACGCGGCGCCCCGGAGGTCGCTCTCCGAGTGGGGGGAGAATCGCGTGAAGCGCCGCGACGCGAGGAACTCGTCCGGCGACTGCCATACGGCCGCGGCGATCCCGGCCAGGCCGGCCGCGCCTAACGCGGTCGTCTCGATCATGGCCGGGCGCTCCACCGCCACCTGCAACACGTCGGCCTGGAACTGCATGAGCCAGTCGTTCGCGGTGGCGCCACCATCCACGCGCAGCGTGTCGAGGGTGACGCCCTGCGAGCGCACCGCGTCGACCACATCGGCCGTGCCATAGGCCATGGCCTCGAGCGCGGCACGCACCAGGTGGGCCCGCGTCGTCCCGCGCGTGAGGCCGACGATCGTCCCCCGCGCCTCCGGCGACCAGTGCGGCGCACCCAGTCCCACGAGCGCCGGCACGAAATACACGCCGTCGTTGGAGGTGAGCGAGCGCGCGAGCGCCTCGGAGTCGGCGGCTCGCTCGATGACCTGCAGCCCGTCACGCAGCCATTGCACGGCGGCGCCGGCAATGAAGATCGAGGCCTCCAGCGCATACGCGCGGCCGCCAGCGGCGTCGCAGGCGATCGTCGTCAGGAGCCCGCCGCCCCCCGCCGGTCGCGTTGCCCCCGCGTTGAAGAGGAGGAAGGCTCCGGTGCCGTAGGTGTTCTTCCCCTCCCCCGCTCGCCAGCACCCCTGGCCGTAAAGCGCTGCCTGCTGGTCGCCAGCAACACCCATGATGGGAATCGCGGCGCCAAGTTGCGCCTGCTCCGTCACCCCAAACGCCCCGGCCGACGGACGCACCTCGGGGAGCATGGAGCGCGGGACGCCGAACAGTGCGCACAGCTCGTTGCTCCACGCGCCAGCCTCGAGATCGTACAGCATGGTGCGCGACGCGTTGGTGGGATCGGTGGCGTGCACCGCGCCGCCGGTGAGCGACCAGATGAGCCAGGTGTCGATCGTCCCCGCCAGCAGCTCGCCGTCGGCGGCGCGACGCGCGAGCGCCGGGTCGCGCAGGAGCCATTCGAGCTTGGAGGCGGAGAAGTACGGATCGATCACGAGTCCGGTGCGACGGGCGATCTCGCTCGCGCGCGGGGCGAGCTGGGCGCAGCGCTCGGCGGTGCGACGATCCTGCCAGACGATGGCGCGGGCAACTGGGCGAGCGGTGGCGCGACTCCAGACGACGATGGTCTCGCGTTGGTTGGTGATGCCGATGGCATCGGGCACGACACCCGAGCGCGCGATGGCCTCGCGCGCCGCATCGCGTGTGCGCTCGAGGATTTCCTCGGCGTCGTGTTCCACCCAGCCGGGTTGCGGGTAGTGCTGGGTGATCTCGCGATAGGCGCGTCCGGCAATGGAGCCGTCACGACGAACGACGAGGCAAGTGGAGCCCGTGGTGCCCTGATCGATCGCGAGGACGTGTCGCATGCGAGGAAATGGTACGAGGCGAGATGAAATGGTGAGGTGCCACCGGGAGCGAGGGGCGATGTTGTTCTACGGGGGGGGCCCCCCACTCGCCCCACCCGCCAGCGCCCACTCGCCGCCAAATCGATACGGACCGCGCAACACCCCGCGATCCGTCACGATCGCCGTCACCAGCGACGCCGGCGTGATGTCGAACGCCGGGTTGCACACCGAAACCCCCATCGGCGCCGTCGCCTTCCCGAAGCCGAGGATCACCTCCTCGCGGCCCCGCTGCTCGATCACGATGTCGCGCCCCGTCTTGGTTGCCGGATCGATCGTCGACGACGGCGCCGCCACGTAGAACGGAATCCCGTGATGGTGCGCCAACACCGCCACGCCATACGTCCCGATCTTGTTCGCCACATCGCCATTGGCGGCGATCCGATCGGCCCCCACGATCACCAGATCGATCGCCCCCATCGCCATCAGCGACCCTGCCATGTTGTCGGCGATCACCGTCACGGGGACGCCGGCGCGCGAGAGCTCCCAGGCGGTCAGTCGCGACCCTTGCAACAGCGGCCTGGTCTCGCCCGCGAAGACCGCCACGCGCCGCCCACCGCGCGCCGCACGGTAGATCGGTGCCAGCGCCGTACCGATTCCCGCGGTCGCCAACGCCCCCGCATTGCAGTGCGTGAGCACGCGCGCCCCCTCGGCGATGAGCGGCTCGCCGTAGGCGCCGATGGCCTCGCACATCTCCCGATCCTCGCCGAGGATCGCCGTGGCCTCGTCGCGAAGCGCCGCCACCAGCGCCGCACTGCCACCACTCACCCCCGCCGCCCTCCGCAGCATGCGGTCGACGCCCCACATCAGGTTCACCGCCGTGGGGCGCGCGTCGCGAATGCGGTGCGCAACGACGTGCAGTCGCTCACGAAGCTCGGCCTCTGGCTCGTCCCGGTGCGGCAGGATCGCCGTGACCACCCCCATCGCACCGCACACGCCAATGGCGGGCGCCCCGCGCACCGAGAGCGTCCGGATCGCCTCGCAGACCTCCAGGTCCGTCCGGATGTCGCGCTCGACGTACTCGTTGGGCAACAGGCGCTGGTCGATGATGCGGACGGCATCGCCATCGGGCGACCAGCGCACGGCTTCGATGATCTGCATGCGGAGCTAAGCTACGCCCACCTGCCCCACAGCGGGAGCGCGCGGGCGCGTTCCGCCTCGGGTGCGCAGCGGGAGATCGCGGGCGGCGGTAGATTGACGCTCGTCCCCCGCCACCGCGCCTTCGCCTCGCCCCGCCTCATGCCTTACGCGAACCTGACGCTGTCCGTCGCCGACCGCATCGCGATCCTCACCGTCAACCGGCCGGACAAGCTCAATGCCCTCAACGACGCCACGATCGCCGAGCTCGATCGGGCGATCGAGGAAGTGCGGACGCGCGACGACATCGGCGGGGTAATCCTCACCGGGGCGGCGCGCGCCTTCGTCGCGGGCGCCGACATCTCCGAGCTGCGCGCGCAATCGCCCATCCAGGGCAAGGCGCGCGCTGCCTACGGCCAGTCGGTCTTCGACAAGTTCGAGCGGTCCCCCAAACCGGTGATTGCCGCCATCAACGGCTTTGCACTCGGCGGCGGGTGCGAGCTGGCCATGGCGTGCCACATTCGGCTGGCGAGCGAGGTGGCGAAGTTCGGGCAGCCCGAGGTGAAGCTGGGGATCACCCCGGGCTACGGCGGGACGCAGCGCCTCCCCCGCCTCGTGGGACGCGGGCGGGCGCTGCAGTTGCTCCTGACGGGCGAGATGATCGACGCCGCCGAGGCGCTGCGCATCGGGCTGGTGAACAAGGTCGTGCCGCTGGCCGACCTCATGCCGACGGCCGAGGCGATGATGCGGCAGATCCTCGCCAACGCGCCGCTCGCCATCGCCCTCTGCATCGAGGCGGTGGACCGCGGCTACGACGCCACACAGGACGACGGGCTCAATCTCGAAGCCAACCACTTCGCGATCCTCTCCGGGACCGCCGACATGGCCGAGGGGATGGCCGCCTTCCTCGAGAAGCGCCCCGCCTCGTTCAAGGGCGCGTGACGCTCGCGCTGGTCGCGCTCTCGGTTCGCGACTTCCGCAACCTGGCGCGCGTCGAGCTCTCCGTCCCCGCGCAGGGAATGGTTGTCGTGGGGCCCAACGGGCACGGCAAGACGAATCTCCTGGAGGCGATTCACTACCTGCACACGCTGCGTTCCGTGCGTGGCGCCCGCGACGTGGACCTGGTGCGCTTCGGCGCCGAGGCGTTTCACCTGGCGGCGCGTGTTTCCGGCGCCCCGATCGATGACATGCGCGTGGGCTTCGCGCGCGCCGGCAAGCGGAAGAAGGTGACGCTCGACGGTGTGGAATGCAGTCGCCTGGCCGACGCGTTCGGTGCCATTCCCTCGGTGATGTTCTCCCCACGCGACGTCGAGCTGGTCGCCGGCGCCCCCACCGAGCGGCGCCGCTTCCTCGACATCGCGCTGGCCACCACGTCGCGGCGCTACCTCGCCGCGCTCCAGCGCTACCGCGCCGCGCTCGTGAGGCGCAACGCCTCGCTGCGTGATGCCGTCAAGCGGGGCGACGGCGCCCAGCGCGTCGCGGTGTGGGAGCCGGCGCTGGCCGAGTCGGGCGCCACGCTCTGGTGCGAGCGCGTGCGCTGGGTGCGGTGGGCCGCCCCGCGCCTCGAGGCCCTGTGCGACGCCATCGGCGAGCGGCAGCGGGTGACGCTGCAGTACCACACCGCACTCGACGTCGACGCCGGCAGCGCCGGCGACGAGGATGCCGTCCGCGTGCAGCTGGCGGCGGCGTTCGAGCGCGACCGGGCGAGCGACCTGCGGCGCACCCTCACGCACAGCGGCCCGCACCGCGACGACCTCGCGCTCAAGCTCGACGCGCGGGCGCTGCGGACCTTTGGCTCCGCGGGGCAGCAGCGCACCGCCGCCATCGCCCTTCGCCTGCTGGAACGCGAGACGCTGCAGACGCTGGCCGGCCGCACCCCGCTCGTCCTCCTCGACGACCCATTCGCCGAGCTCGACGTGGACCGTTCGCGCCGGATCTTGCAGCTCCTGCGCGACGGGACCGGCGGGCAGACGATCCTGGTCGTGCCGCGCGCCAGCGACGTCCCCACGGAGTTCACCCCGCTCACGCGCCATGACATCCGCGATGGAATCCTGATGTCTGGAGATCCCGCCCATGCCTGACGAAGCCGCGGAGCGCCTGGCGGACCTCCTCTCGCGCTTCCTCAAGAAGTCGGGCATGGAGTCGCGCATCAAGCAGTCGGCGGTCCTCGAGGAGTGGCAGAACCTGGTGGGACCGGAAATCGGCGCCGTCACGCGGGCGCTCTCCATCTCGGACGACGGCACGCTCTTCGTGGCGGTGCGCAACCACGCGTGGATGTCCGAGCTGAGCATGATGGAGCGCGAACTGCTGGCCTCGGTGAACCGGATCACGGGGGACAAGCCCATCCTGCGGCTGCGCTGGCAACTGATGCGTTAGGTGGGGAAAGCGCGTGGCGCATGGTGGGGGGAAGGCGGGCTTCGCGAGCGACCGCTAAGCCATTATCGAACAATTGTTTAGGGCGGGCGCTGGCGGTTGAAAACGGGCGCTCAAGCGGGTAGATTCACCGCTTCTCGCCGTCCCCCAGCTTCGGCGGTTCTTCGGGGACATCCAGCGCTCTTCCAGCACGGGCAGTCATGGCCAAGACCCCACCCAACGGGAATTCGTACGAATCGAGCAACATCCAGGTCCTCAAGGGGCTGGAAGCGGTTCGCAAGCGGCCGGGCATGTACATCGGCTCGACGTCATCGCGCGGGCTGCATCACCTGGTCTACGAGGTCGTCGACAACTCGATCGACGAGGCGCTGGCCGGCTTCTGCGACACGGTCAGCGTCACCATTCATCGCGACGACTCGATCACGGTCGACGACAACGGGCGCGGGATCCCCGTCGACATGCACCCGACGGAGAAGCTGCCGGGGCTCGAGGTGGCGATGACGGTGCTGCACGCCGGCGGCAAGTTCGACAAGGATTCCTACAAGGTGTCGGGGGGGCTGCACGGCGTCGGCGTCTCGGTGGTGAACGCGTTGTCGGAGCAGCTGCGCGTGTGGGTCAAGCGCGACGGGAAGGAGTACTACATGGACTTCAAGCGGGGAACGACCACCACCCCGCTCAAGACGTTAGGCAAGGTCCGGGAGAAGGACACCGGGACCAGGGTCTACTTCAAGCCCGACGACCAGATCTTCACCGAGCTGCGCTACGACTACGCCACGCTCGCCAACCGCCTGCGCGAACTCTCGTTCCTCAACAAGGGCGTGACCATCACGCTCTCCGATGAGCGCGAGGACGAACCGAAGACGGAGACCTTCTTCGCCAAAGGCGGGCTGCAGGAGATGGTGAAGTTCCTCAACAGCAGCAAGAAGCCGCTGCATCCCGAGGTCCTCTACCTCGACACCGAGAAGGACGACATCGGGATCGAGATCGCGCTGCAGTACAACGACGGCTACAGCGACAACGTCTTCACCTTCGTCAACAACATCAACACGCACGAAGGCGGGACGCACCTCACCGGCTTCAAGGCGGCGCTCACGCGCACCATCAACACCTACGCCCAGAAGGGGAACTTCCTCAAGAAGGCGGACTTCACCCTCTCCGGCGACGACGTGCGCGAAGGGCTCACCGCGGTCGTGTCGGTCAAGGTGCGCGAGCCGCAGTTCGAGGGACAGACGAAAACCAAACTCGGGAATAGCGAAGCCGAGTCGGCGGTCAAGACGGTCGTCAACGACTGGCTCACCACCTACCTCGAGGAACACCCGCGCGTCGCCAACATCGTCATCGAGAAGGCGGTGTCGGCGGCGCGGGCGCGCGAGGCGGCACGCAAGGCGCGCGACCTCACGCGCAAGAAGTCGGCGCTCGACGTCGGCACCCTCCCCGGCAAGCTCGCCGACTGCTCGCTCTCCGATCCCGCCATGTGCGAGATCTTCCTCGTCGAGGGCGACTCGGCCGGCGGTTCGGCCAAACAGGGGCGCAACCGCGAGTTCCAGGCAATCCTCCCGCTGCGCGGCAAGATCATCAACGTCGAGAAGGCCCGCATCGACAAGGTCCTCTCCAACGAGGAAATCCGCACGATCATCACTGCCATCGGGACGGGGATCAAGGAGGAGTTCGAGCTGGAGAAGGCGCGCTACCACAAGGTCATCATCATGACCGACGCCGACGTCGACGGCGCGCACATCCGCACCCTCCTCCTCACCTTCTTCTTCCGCCAGATGCGCGAGCTGATCGAGGCCGGCTTCGTCTACATCGCGCAGCCGCCGCTCTATCGCGTCGCCAAGGGAAAGCAGGAGTTCTACGCCTACGACGAGAAGGAGCGCGAGACCTACTCCGAGCGACTGGGCGGCCCGGACAAGTCGTCGGTCAACATCCAGCGCTACAAGGGGCTGGGTGAGATGAACAAGGAGCAGCTGTGGGACACGACGATGGATCCGGAGCGGCGCACGCTCATGCGCGTGGCGATGGAAGACGCCGTCCTCGCCGACCAGATCTTCCAGACGCTGATGGGCGACGAAGTCGAGCCGCGCAAGGCGTTCATCGAAGCCAACGCCAAGTTCGTGAGCTATCTCGACATCTGACCACACGCCCGCGGGCAAGGGAGTGGATCACCATGGGGCGCGCGGCGATTGCTGCGCGCCCCATGCGCATGACCCCGCCGCCGCCTGACGATGGCACTTCCTGGGCCTTCGGTGGTACGGCAATGGGCTCCCTGTTTCATGTTCCCCCACCTGGAGAACTGCTCATGCGTCTCATGCACGCCTTGCATCGCCCTGCCCGCCGAGCCTCGCTCGTCGCGGTTGCCGCGCTCGCGTCGACGGTCGCCGCCTCCCGCGCCGATGCGCAGGCATGCCTCGGGCTTGGTTCGCTGACCGCACAGCCGGCCAACGCGACCTTCACCGCGCTCTTCACCGACGGCGCCAAGGCGCTCGACGCGCGCGTCGGCTTCGGATCGTCGATCGCCTTTGGCGGGGTGTCGGCGCAACTGTCCGACTACGACGCGATTGGCGGAACGGGAAAGACGATCGCCGTGGATGGTGGTCTTTCGTTCGTCACCGGCGAAAAGCGCAACGTGTCGGTGTGCCCGATCGCTTCGCTGGGACATACGTCGTTCCCCGACGGCGGTCAGTCCACCTACAACGCGAGTAGCACCGACGGCGGCGCCGGTGTCGCGCTCGGCGCGCGTGTGGGCACCACCTCGTCGCTGGCACTCATTCCCTTCGCGTCGCTCCAGGCCGTGTACTCCCGCGTCTCCGTGAGCGGTCCCGGCACCGATGGTTCCGACACCGACACGTACGGCGTGCTCTCGGGTGGAGTCAGCTTCGCGCTGTCGGAAACGCTCCTCGTCCGTCCTCTGGTGCAGATCCCGCTGGGGCTCGACGGGGGGAACGCGAGCTACGGCATCGGCGTCTCGTTCGGCTTCGGCAAGCGCTGAACGCGCGCGCGCCGCGCGGCAGCACAGCGCGCGCGCCGCGCGACGACCACTCGCACGCCCGAAGCACGGCGCGCCGCGTCCTCCTGGGGCGCGGCGCGTTTTCATTGCATCTGTCGGACTGCCGGCGCGGCCCGGGGGCCGGCGACACTCGTGCGCTAGGCGTTGTCCTTCGCGTACCTGGCCAGGATGCGCGCGTACGTCACGTGCACGGCGATGATCGCGCCGATCGGGATCGCCATGCCCAGGTAGGCGATCATTGCCTGCACCGAGTCGATCCCCCCCGTCGGCGTCGGCGACGAGACCCACGCGAGGAAGGCGAAGAGGGCCACGCAAGCGCCGGCCACCGCGAGCGCCCCGAGCGACCCGAGCCTGGCGTACTTCTTCATGTCGATTTCCATGGAATCCTCGGCGAGCGTTTCGTGGTGAAGTCGGGGTGGGTATTGCGTGTGCGAGCGCTGTTGCGCGCCCACACCCAACCTGACGCCGCGCGGGTTCACGACGGCGAAAGTATCGGCGGCGGAAGATGAACGGCGCGGGGCGCCGCGAAAAGGGGGGCGTTCCCGGACGCCGCGTTCGCCCTGGCGTCGCTATCGTGCAGCCCGCCGGGCGATTCTTGCAGCGACTCACGCACGCGAGGCATGAACGGTAAGATTGCCGCGCGTCGTGCTCCCTCGACGCCTTCCCCACACCAGCTTCCTCGTCATGCCTCACTTCATGTTGCCGAGTCCTGCGTGCGGCGCGCGCCACGCGATGCGCCTGGCGCGCGTCATTCGCGCCCCGCTCTCCTTCGTCGTCCTGGTCGCGCCGGCACTCGTCCACGCGCAGTCGGCCGCGCCGGCGCCACGCCGGGCGGCGGGGGCGGCATCCGCAAGCGAGTCGGTGGCGGAGTCCACCTTTACCGCGCTGTCCTGGCGCAACATAGGCCCGGCCAACATGTCGGGGCGCATGTCGGATGTCGAAGGGGTGGCCGGCAATCCGGCGATCCTCTACGCAGGGAGTGCATCGGGCGGCGTCTGGAAGTCGACGAACGCCGGGACCACGTGGCTCCCGATCTTCGACAAGCAGTCGGTGCAATCGATCGGCGACCTGGCGGTGGACCCGACGAACCCGGAGGTGGTGTACGTCGGCACCGGTGAAGCCAACGTGCGCAACTCCGTCTCGTTCGGGAACGGGATGTACAAGACGACCGATGGCGGGCGCACCTGGCGGTCGCTGGGACTGGGCGACACGCGCCACATCTCGCGCGTCGTCATCGACCCGAAGAACCCGCGGCGGGTCTTCGCGGCGGCGATCGGGCACGCGTTCGGCCCGAACGAGGAGCGCGGCGTCTTCATGACGGAAGACGGCGGCGACACGTGGAAGAAGGCGCTCTACACCGACAGCCGCCACGGCGCCTCGGACCTCGACATCGACCCGCAGAATCCCAACATCCTCTATGCCGGGATGTGGTACTTCGACCGCAAGCAGTGGACGCACCGGTCGGGCGACACGCTGGGCGGCATCTATCGCTCCACCGATGGCGGTCACTCGTGGCAGAAGATGACCAAGGGGCTCCCGAAGCTGATGGGGCGCATCGGCATCAAGGTTGCCCCGTCATCGCCCAACGTCGTGTACGCGGTGGCCGAGACGCGCGAGGGGTACGTCTTCCGCTCCGACGACCACGGCGAGTCGTGGCGCAAGGTGAGCGACAACGCGCACACGCTGGGGCGCGGTTTCTACTATGCCGACCTGCGCGTGGATCCGCAGAACCCCGACCGCGTGTACACGTTAGGCATGTCGTACATGGTCTCCATCGACGGCGGGAGCACCTTCAAGGCGGTGACCGGGAACTTCCACGGCGACCACCAGACGATGTGGATCGACCCGCTCGATCCCAAGCGCCTCTACATGGGCGATGACGGCGGCTTGAGCGTCTCCCACGACCAGGGGAAGACATGGGAGTGGTTCCAGAACCTCCCGGTGGGGCAGTTCTACCAGCTCAGCTACGACATGCGCGAGCCGTTTTACCATGTCGCGGGCGGGCTGCAGGACAACGGCGTGTGGACCGGCCCTTCGCGCACGCGCGGCGCATCGGTCATGTCTCCCGACTGGCGCTTCATCCAGAATGGCGATGGCTACTACGCGGTCTCGCATCCCGAGAATCCGGACCTCTTCCTGAGCGACTACCAGGCGGGCGGGATCCAGGCGACCAACCTGCAGACCTACGAGCAGCGCGAGGCGTCGCCGCAGGTGAAGCGCATGGACGGCTACTCGGCCGACTCCAACGCCGTGCGCTTCAACTGGAACGCGCCCATCGTGCAGTCGCCGCACGACAAGCGCGTGGTCTACTTCGCGGGAAGCGTGATCTATCGCAGCAGCGACTGGGGGAAGACATGGACCACGATCTCGGGTGACCTGTCGAAGAACGACAAGTCACGACAGGGCGACGCGGGCGGCCCGATCCTCAAGGAGAACACGGTCGCCGAGTACTATGGCAACGTCTATTCGTTCGCCGAGTCGCCGGTGCAGAAGGGGGTGCTGTGGGCGGGGACGGACGACGGCAACGTGCAGGTCTCGCAGGATGACGGCAAGACGTGGGTGAACGTCGCGCCTAACGTGGCAGGCGTCGGCGCCGATGCGGTGGTGAGCGGCGTGGAGCCGTCGCGCGCGGCGGCGGGGACGGCCTACGTGACGTTCGAGCGGCACATGATGGACGACTACCGCCCGTACGTCTACAAGACGACCGACTTCGGGAAGACGTGGACGAACATCACGGGGAACCTCCCCTCCAGCGCCTACCTGCAGGTGATTCGCGAGGACCCGCGGAACCCCAACCTGCTCTATGCCGGGACGGAGCTGGGGCTGTACGTGTCGTGGAGCGGGGGAACGGCGTGGACGAGGTTGCACCTGAAGAACCTCCCGTCGGTCGCCGTGCATGAGGTCCTGGTGCACCCGCGCGAGAACGACCTGATCCTCGCCACGCACGGGCGTGCGGTGTGGGTCCTCGACGATGCCACGCCGATCCAGCAGATGACGGCGCAGGTCGCGGCAAAGGCGGCGCACCTCTTCCCGATGCGCGCGGCGACGCGCTACAACCAGGGCGACCATCAGTGGAACTGGGGGAACAAGCAGTATCGCGGGCAGAACGCGCCGTACGGCGCCATCGTCACGTACTGGCTGGGGCGCAAGCCGGCCGCCGATTCGCTGGTGAAGGTCGAGATCCTCAAGGACGGCTCGGTGATTCGCACGCTCAAGAAGCCGAGTGCGGACGCCGGCTTCAACCGCGTCACGTGGGACCTGCGCATGGATCCGCCCAAGGTCCTGAGCGACATGCCGGCCGACAGCGCCGACCCGGGTGACTGGCGCGCCCGCCCCACGGGGCCGCAGGTCCTCCCGGGGCAGTACGCTGTGCGCCTGACGGTGGCCGGCGCGTCGCAGGAGCAGGCGCTGACGGTGCGCATCGACCCCTCCTCGGGGATCGGCGAGCAGGAGCTGCGCCAGCAGTTCGAGCAGGCCACGCGACTCAACACCGTGATTGCATCGCTCATCGACACGGAGCGCAACCTCGTGGCCTTCAAGGGGCAGATCGACGAACGGCGCGCCACAGGGAAGGAGATGCGCGGCGAGGCCTCGCGCGACATGGCGACCGCCGCCGGCGAGGAGATCGTGAAGCTCGACAGCGTGCGGTTGCAGCTGACGCGCCCGCGCAGCGAGGTGATTCCCTTCTATTCCGAGGGGCCGCGCCCGCTGGAGCGCGCCATGTCGCTGATGGGAAGTATCGACAACGGCCTCACCCCGGTCATCGCCGCCCAGCGCGAGTACATGGGCGACGTCCGCCGCGACGCGCAGACGGTGATCGACATGGTCGAGCGCCAGGTCAATGCCAGCGTGCAGCGCATGAACCCGCTGCTGAAGGCGTTGGGGCTGCCGGAGCTGATCGCGCCGCCGAAGAAGGCAACAGCGATGTGAGAAGACGAGAAGACGAGAAGACGAGAAGACGAGGTTTAGACCCTCAAGCGCAGGACTCGGAAGCGCTTACGGGCAACCTCGTCTTCTCGTCTTCTCGTCCTCTCGTCTTCTGCCCTATCTAGGCTCTATATAGACTGGAAACTCCGCCGTCCTCACCCACGGCTCCGCCTCATACGCCTCCACCCCCGCCTTCGTCACGCGGTGCGACACGAGCGGGAGCGGGGGCTCGGCTTCCTCGGCGATGTGGAACGACTCGGCTAACGATGCCATGCCGGCGGCGATTCCCGCCTCGTCGCGGGCAAAGATCGTCGCGATCGGTTCACCCACGCGCACCACGTCGCCGGGGCGGGCGCGGATCACGAAGCCGACGCTCGGGTCGATCGCGTCGTCCATGCGCGTGCGGCCGCCGCCCAGCGCGATGATCCCCCGCCCCACGGCCCGCGGCTCCACGCGGGCAATCACCCCCGCCGTCGGCGCCGTGAAGATCTCGACCTCCTTCGCCTGCGGCAGGCGCGATGGGTCGTCGACGACCCTCGGGTCGCCCCCCTGCGCCTCGATGATCCGCTGGAACATCTCGGCGGCGCGCCCGCTGGAGAGCGAGACCTCCATCTTCCGCCGCGCCTGGTCGGTGTTGGCGGCGGCGCCGCCCAGCACCAGCATCTCCGCGCCTAACGCGTAGGTCACCTGCATCAGGTCGGGGGGGCCCTCGCCGCGCAGGGCGGCAATCGACTCCTCCACCTCCAGCGCATTGCCGCAGGCGCGACCCAGCGGGCGGTCCATGGCCGTCATCAACGCCACCACCGGACACCCGTGATCCTCGCCCAGCTCGATCATCAGCCGGGAGAGGGCCACGCCACGGTCGAAGTCGGGGATGAACGACCCCGACCCGCGCTTCACGTCGAGCACCAACCCGGTGAGCCCCTCCGCCAGCTTCTTGCTCATGATCGACGCGGCGATGAGCGGGATACTCTCCACCGTGCACGTCGCGTCGCGAAGCGCGTACAGCTTGCGATCCATCGGCGCGATCTCGGCGCTCTGCCCGATCAGGGCGCAGCCCAACTCCTCCAGCTGCCGGCGCGCCTGTTCGAGCGTGAGCCGCGTCTGGAAGCCGTCAATCGACTCGAGCTTGTCCAGCGTCCCCCCCGTGTGCCCAAGGCCCCGCCCGGACATCATGGGAACGACGACGCCGAGTGAGGCGACGAGCGGGGCGAGGACGAGGGAGACCTTGTCGCCCACGCCGCCCGTGGAGTGCTTGTCCACGCGCCCTGCCGCCAAGTGCGAGAGCTCCAGCCGCTCCCCGCTCTGCAGCATCGACTGCGTCAGCGCCCCCACCTCCTCACGGTCCAGTCCGTGGATGAAGGCTGCCATGAGGAACGCCGCCATCTGGTAGTCCGTCATGCTCCCCGAGGTGTAGGCGCGCGACAGCGCGTCCCACTCGGGGGGCGTGAGGCGTCCACCATCGCGTTTCCTCTCGATCAGGCGTTGGGCAAGCATGTCCGGCTCGATTCGGGTATTATCACGCACCCCCACGACCTCAACCCCGGCGCCTGGCCAGGCGCCCCAGAGCGGAGACGTGGCGATTTCTCATGTTGTTCCAGCTGACCATCCAATCCTTCTTCCGCCCCATCGTCGTGGCGGGAGCGCTGCTCCTGCCCGGTAGTCTCGGCCACGCGCAGTCGTCGGCGAGCGACCACATTGCACAGGGCGACCGTGAGTCGGCCGCCTTCAATCCTGTCGCGGCGCTCGTGCACTACGAGGCGGCGATCGCGGCAGACCCCCGCAACGGCGAGGCGCTGGGCAAGGCCTCGCGCACCGCCGTCGACATCGGAGAGCAGGCGACCGACGCCGCCAAGCGCACCGAGGTGTACCGCAAGGGAGAGCAATACGCGCGGCGCGCCGTCGAGGCAAGTCCTAACGATCCGGAGGCGCACTTCCACCTGGCGCGCGCGCTGGGGCGTAACGCCCTCTCGCTGGGCGTGCGTGACCGCGTGAAGTACGCCAACGAGATCCGCGCCCAGGCGCTGGAGGCGCTGCGCCTCGACCCCAACCACGCCGGCGCGCTGCACGTCATGGGGGTGTGGAACGCCGAGGTGATGCGCCTCAACGGCGTGGAGCGATTCTTCGCGAAGAATGTGCTTGGCGGCAAGACGTTCGGAATGGCCAACTGGAAGGACGCCGTGTCGAACCTCGAGAAGGCCGTCGCCGTCGATCCCGCACGGCTCACCCACCACCTCGACCTCGGGATGATCTACCTCGACGTCGGCGAGAAGGCAAAGGCGCGAGAGCAGCTCGAACTGGTGGTGCGCGGCCAGCAGACCGACTACAACGACCCGGTGTACAAGCGGCAGGCCGAGGCGGCCCTGCGCAAGATCAAGGACTAGGACCAAGACTCGCATGAGCGGCTCGCGCGACCGGACAGTCCTCATCGTCGAGGACAACGAGGACAACCGCATCGTCTACTCGACCATCCTGCGCCACCACGGCTTCGTCGTGAGCGAGGCGCTGGATGGTGAGGAGGGGATCGCCAAGGCACGGCGGGAATTGCCGGACATCATCCTGATGGACATCTCCATCCCGTTGATCGACGGATGGGAAGTGACCCGTCAGCTCAAGGGCGACGACTCGACCCGGCGCATCCCCGTCATCGCCCTCACCGCGCACGCCATGCCCGGCGATCGCGAACACGCCCTCGCCGTGGGATGCGACGGATACCTGGCTAAACCGTGTGAGCCACGCGCCGTCCTGGCAGAGGTCAATCGCCTCATCCAGCCGCCGCGCGAAAGCTGAGCCCATCGCGGCGTGACCCCCGTCACGCCGCGCTCATGTCGCGCACGGAACTCGTGTCGTGCGCTCCCGCACGCATTGACGGCACGTCGCGCTTGCGCGTCTTACAGGCGAGCCCGCTTCGCATTTCGAGCAGCGTGGTCGCCGCCTCTCGACCGCGCCCCCGGCTCCGTGCCGCCACTCGTCGCCCTTCGCATGTCGTCTCCCGTCGTCCCGTCGCTCGCGCACGATTCCGTCGCCTCGCCGGCGCTCGACGTCGCGTCGCTGCGCGAGCGCGTGGACGCGCTCACGCGCGAGCGCGACCAGCTCCTGGTAGTGGTTGACCTGCAGCAGGAACTGGGCGGGTCGTTGCAGGTGGCGGAGGTCCTGCAGCGCCTGACGAGTCGCCTGGGTGAGCTATTCGGGCTCGATCGCGCGTCGATCTACCTGGCGGGCGATGGACGCCGTGAGGGGCATCGCGAGGTGCGCCTGGTGGCGACGTTCGAGAACCCGTCGATCAGCAACGTCGTCGTCGACCTGGACCGCTATCCGGAGTTGGCCGACGCCTTCTCGTCAGGGCAGACCGTCGTCATTCCCGACGCCGTTGCCGACCCGCGCCTCGCCTCGGTGCGAGCGGCGCTCGACCTGCGCAGCGTACGCTCCATCATCGTCGTCCCCATGCGGTGGCGCGCCGCCGTCATCGGCGCCATCGTGCTGCGCACGGAGCGTGGCGGAACGCCGTTCTCCGAGGCGGACGTGCGCTTCTGCGAGGTGATTGCTTCCCTCACGGCGCGCGCACTGCGCAACGCGCACCGCTTCGAGAAGATCCAGCAGGCCAGCGACGCCGAGTCGGAACGCCGCCGGCGTGGCGAACTGGAACGCATCGCCTTCGTGGCCTTCCTCCGGCGCCTCATGGCGAGATACGCGCGCAGCGACGACCAGCGCTGGTCCGAAACGCTCCTGCCGCGCGAGTCCGACGAGGAACTCGACCGCCTGGTGTCGGTGGCAATGCAGGTGATAGAGGAAGAGGCAAAGGGATAGCAGGACAGCGCCCGGTTGGCGCGGAGCGGCGTCGCGCGGTCCGGCATGGCGCGGTGTTACGTGTCGTGAAACAGGCGGCGTTGGCGGCCTGTTAGTGTTCGTGGCGAGAGTGCTGTCAGATTCCTTACCTCTTCCCGACCGACACATGCTCATTACCGACGCCATGACTGCCGCGATGAGCGAGCAGATCGGCAACGAACTCGCGGCCTCCAACCAGTACGTCGCCATCGCGGTGTACTTCGACGGCGAAGGGCTCCCCGCCCTCGCCAAGCACTTCTACAAGCAGGCTGCGGAAGAGCGCCAGCACGCCATGCGCTTCGTGAAGTACCTGGTCGACGCCGGCGCGACTCCGATCATTCCTGCCATCCCGGCCCCGCGCGCCAGCTTCACCTCGGCCGCCGACGCGGTGCAGCTCTCGCTCGACTCGGAGCTTCGTGTCACTCGGCAGATCAACGCGCTCATGGACCTCGCGATCAAGGAGGGCGACCATCTTTCCAGGAACGCGCTCGAGTGGTTCGTGAACGAGCAGCGGGAGGAAGTGTCGAGCATGGACATGCTGCTCCGCATGGTGAAGCGCGCCGGCGAGCCTGGACTCTTCTTCGTGGAGAACTTCCTAATCCAGGGTGGGCCCGAAGGCGGGGAAGACGAAGGAGAGGAAGGCGCGGAGACGTAGTTCGCACGTTCGCGGGGAGATACGAACGGGCCCGGCACTGGTCGCCGGGCCCGCTTCGCCCTTGTATGCTTCCGCACCACGCCCGCGCACGCGTTTCGCACGCTTCGCCCGATACTACCGTCCCCCGGTTCCGCATGCCCTCCCCCTCCGCCGGCACTCCCCGCGCGCGCGCGGCCGAGCTGCGCACCGTGCTCGACCGCGCCTCGTACGAGTACTACGTGCTCGACCGCCCGTCGATGCCGGACGCCGAGTACGATCGGCTGTTCCGCGAGCTGCAAGCCATCGAGCGCGAGCACCCGGCGTTGCGCACCCCCGACTCGCCCACGCAGCGCGTCGGCGCCGCCCCCGTGAGCGCGCTCCCCAAGCACACGCACACGGTCCCGATGCTCTCCCTCGACAACGCCTTCTCCAACGAGGAATTGCAGGCGTGGGAGGATCGCCTGGTGCGGCTGGCGGGCGAAGACGTGCGGCACGCCGGCTACTCGGCCGAGCTCAAGATCGACGGGGCGGCGGTGAGCCTGCTGTACGAGGATGGCGTCCTGGTCACCGGCGCCACGCGCGGCAACGGAACGGTAGGGGAGGACGTCACGCCGAACATCCGCACGGTGCGCGACGTCCCGTTGCGCCTGCGCGGCTCGCGACACCCGCGCCGCATCGAGGTGCGCGGCGAGATCTACTACCCGTTCGACCTCTTCGAGCGGATGAACGAACAGCGCGTCCGCGCCGGCGAGCCGGTCTTCGCCAACCCGCGCAACGCGGCGGCGGGAACGCTGCGCCAGCTGGACCCGGCCATGACCGCCGCCCGTCCGCTGCGCTTCTTTGGTTACACGATGATCCCTGCCCCCGGCACGACGCTCCCGGTGGCGACCCAGGGCGAGGTGCTCTCCCTCCTCGAATCGTGGGGCGTCCCCGTCGCCCCGCACCGCCAGCGCTGCGCCACGCTGCAGGACGTGATGGACTGGGCGCACCGCCTGGAGCACGACATCCGCGCCACGCTCAACTTCGCGATCGACGGCGGCGTGGTGAAGATCGACCGACTCGCCCTGCAGGACGACCTCGGCGTGGTGGGCGGGCGCGAGCCACGCTGGGCCATTGCCCGCAAGTTCGCCCCCGACATCGCCGAGACGCGGCTCCTCGAGATTCGCGTGAACGTGGGACGCACCGGGGCGCTCAACCCGTACGCCGTGCTGGAGCCGGTGGAGATCGGCGGCACGACCGTCACCTACGCCACGCTGCATAACGAAGACCTCATCCTCGCCAAGGACCTGCGCATCGGCGACACGGTGCAGGTCAAGCGCGCGGGCGAGGTCATCCCGCAGGTCATCGGTCCCGTCCCCGAAAAGCGCACGGGGAGCGAGAAGAAATGGCGCATGCCCCTCCGCTGCCCGGTGTGCCACACCCCGCGCGTGCGCGACGAGGAAGAGGTCGCGTACTACTGCCCCAACGTGCAGTGCGAGGGGCGACGGCTGGAAGGGCTCGTCCACTTCGCCAGCCGCGACGCGATGGACATCCGCGGACTCTCCTACGCCCGCCTCGAACAACTGGTCAACGCGGGGCTCGTCCGTGATCCCTCCGATCTGTACCGGCTCGCCGCCGACCAGGTGAGCACCCTCGAGCGATTCGCCGAGAAGAGCGCGCAGCAACTGGTCGACGCCATCGCCGCCAGCAAGGCGCAACCGCTCTCGCGCCTCCTCTTCGGACTCGGGATTCGCCATGTCGGCGCCACCGCCGCCGAACTCCTGGCGCGCCACTTCGGCACCATGGCGAGCCTCAGAAAGGCGAGCGAAGAGGCCATTGGGGAGGTGCACGGCATCGGGACGACCATCGCCAAGTCGGTGGTGTCATATTTTGCCGATCCCACCGCGCGGGCCCTGCTCGATCAGCTGAACGTGATGGGGCTCACCATGTCGGAGCCGCAACCCCGCACGCGGGATGGTGCCCTCAAGGGACTCACGGTCGTCATCACTGGGACGCTCCCGACCCTGAGCCGAACCGACGCGACCGAGCTGCTCGAGCGCGCCGGCGCCCGCGTCACCGACAGCGTCTCGAAGAAGACCTCGTTCCTCGTGGCGGGTGACGCGGCGGGGAGCAAGCTGGAGAAGGCCCGATCGCTCGGCGTCGAGGTCATCGACGAAGCCGAGTTGCTGCGAAGAGTTGGTCGATGACAACCGGGAATCGCCAGCACACGCCGAGATACGCCCATGCCACAGCCGCTCGACCTCACCCACCACGGGATGCTCGCCCTCACGCGCTCCTCGCTCGCGACGCTGCGCGCGGCCCTGCTGCGCGATGGCGGTCCCGACGCCGCGGTCTACCTGCAGGAAGCCGGATACGCCGGCGGTGACGCGATGTGGGAGGCGTTCAGGCGATGGCTGGCCGAGCGCAGCGACATCCCCGCCGAACAGCTCGACGTGGAATCGTTCGAGCAACGCGCCACCGAGTTCTTCCGCGACGCCGGCTGGGGGAGCATCACCGTGGGCTCCATTGGCGACGTGGTGGCCACGCTCGACTCCAGCGACTGGGGCGAGTCGGACCCGGGGAGCGCGATGGATCACCCCTGCTGTCACCTGACCACGGGGATGTTCGCCGACCTGTTCGGGCGCGTGGCGGGTGCCCCGGTGGCTGTGCTCGAGGTCGAGTGCCGCTCCGCCGGCGCTCCTCGTTGCCGCTTCCTGGTGGGGAGCCCCGCGGTGATGGAGCAGCTCTACGACGACATGGGGCGCGGCCTCCCGTACGAAGAGGCCATTAGCGCCTGCGCGTGACCTGCCGCCGCCGGCGAGAGCGGGGCCGAAATCGGTACTCAAGTGCCGGGTATTAGAGGACGACAATGAAACGGGGAGGATGCGGCAGGGGCCGCTCCTCCCCGTCGTCGTGCTCCGAGGGTCGGCGCGCGACGCCCGACCGATTCGCCCCCGAGGTACCGCATGGGAACCACCTCCCCCCGCGCCCCGCGCGATTCCATCTCGATGCGCGCCCTGGAGTGCTGCCCCGACTCCATCCTCCTCATGATGGGTATGGTCGAACCGATCGGCCCCACGATCATCTTCGTCAACAAGGCGTTCGAACGGCTCACGGGCTACCGCCGCAGCGAGGCCTGGGGGCAGACGCCCCGAGCGCTCCTGAATCCGGGGTTCGACGCCAGCTCACCCGACCCCATGCTGGCCGCACTCCGCGCCGGCGAGGACTTCCACGGCGAGCTGTCCCACGTGCGAAGGGACGGCTCGACGTACGTCGCCGACTGGAAGGTCTCACCCATGCGCGACGCGAGCGGCGAGATCACTCACTGGATCGCGGTCCAGCGCGAGGTGCAGGCCGCGCGCGGATGTGCTGACAGCACAGCGACTTCCGCCGAGTGGGCCGCATCGGGGAGGAGCGGGAGCGAGACCCCGGCCATGCGCGCCTCCGCACTCGCCATCGCCACGCTGCGCGTCGAGCAGGTCACGGTGGAGCCCGAACAGCACGCCCTCGCGGGCGCCGGCGCCCTCGCCTAACGCGCCTCGAAGTACTTCGGGTTCGCCACGAGTTCGCCGTTCACCAGCACCTCTCGATCCCACGGGAGGACGATGGTGCTCTCCGTGGCCAGGGCGTGAAAATCCGGCTCATACACCCCCGTCTTGAACGAGACCGCGGTGCGTACCTCGGCGGCCCCGGCGTTCACGATCGCCGCAACCGCCAGCCGCATCGTGGCCCCGCTGTCGCACGTCTCGTCGACGATGAGGACGCGCTTGCCGCGCACTTCGTGCGGGGCGGCCCCCAGCACGGCAGGGGTCTCGCGCACCTGTTCGTGGTCGCGCCGGCTCACGAGGATCGACCGGAACTCGCGCTCCAGGATGGCGGCCACCACCGCCCCGGGAATCACGCCGGCCGTGGCGACACCGACCACGATCTCCGGGTCGAAGCTGCGCGCCACCTTGAGGGCGAGTGCGCGTGACAGCTCGCCAAAGAGCGGCCACTCCACATCGAACCGCCCCTTGGTGGGATCGACTTCATAGCGTCGCGGCGACATCGTGGCTCCTCGGCGTGATCGTCGTGGGCGTTGGCCGCTCAGGCGCTCCGCGTGAGAGCGGGACCCGACCGACGGGGAATGGCGACTCCCGGCAACCTAGCGACGCGCATCGGGGCAGGCGAGTTGGTGATCTCCGACGCATGCGTCGGGCGGCACGATGCGCCAACGTGGTCGTGCCGCGAGTTCGCGCGATTGCACACGGCGGAGTTGACGCGGTTGCCCACGATGCGGCGGCACGATAGTTTTGCGCGCGAAGCGCCGTGTCGCGCGCCCGGTCTTCACTTGGTGGTTGCGGCGTTCGCCGTGTAGACGGGAGCGTCGGCCTCCTTCCAGCCCAGCCTCGATCGCATGTCATGGTTGAGCCGCCTCCTTGGCGGCGGGAATGACAAGAGCAACCGGCGCCTCGACTATCTCAACGAGGCGCTGACCCTCGAGAAGTCGGGGGACATCGAAGCTGCCCTGACCTCGTACCGCCTCGCCCTGCGCGAGAAGCCGGACGATCACAAGATCCTGATCAACATGGCCATTGCCTATTCGCGCCAGTCGCGATTGGACGAGGCCATCCGCTGTTACAAGCGGGCACTCGAGATCGATCCGTCGCTGGCCGCGGCGCATTACGGGCTCGCCTTCCTCCTCATCAAGCGGGGCGATCGCGACGAGGCGACGGTGCACCTCGAGTCCTTCCTGTCGTCGCCTCCAAAGAGCGCCGACCCGGCCAACATCGAGCACGCGCGAAAGGCACTGGACGACCTGCGCAATCCGCAGGTCGATGAGACGGCGGAGTCGCCAGAAGTCGGCGGCTAACAGTGGGGCGCGTCCTCGCGGTCGTCAGTCAGAAGGGAGGGGTTGGCAAGACCACCACGTCGGTGAACCTGGCCGCGGCTTTCGCCCGGCGCGGGCTCAAGACGCTCGTCATCGACGTGGACCCCCAGGGCGCCGTGCGATACGGCATCGGACTCCGGCGCGGGCATCCCAGCTTTGGGTTCGCCGACTACCTCAACGGCCAGCGAACGCTGCGGGAGATCATCCTCCCCACCGCCCTTCCCTGGCTTCGCGTGATCCTGGCCGGTTCGGTCTCCGACTCCGCCGATCACACCTTCTATCAGCAGCTCATCGCCGAGACGAACGTCCTGCGCGATCTCCTGCAGACGGCGCGCGAACGCTGCGACGTGGTGGTGGTCGACACGCCCCCCGGGCTCGGCCCCATCGTCCACCGCGTCCTCGAGGCGTCGCAGCACGTCATCGTCCCGCTGCAATGCGAACCGCTCGCCCTGCAGACAACTCCGCAGATCCTTCGGGGTATCCAGGAGATCGTGGACCACAACCGCGAACTCACCCTGGACGGGATTCTGCTCACGATGTTCGAGCCCAACCAACCGTCGTCGCAGCGCGTGGCGGACTACGTGCGGGAGCACCTCCCGCGCAACATGGTGTTCGATGTCGTGGTGCCGCGCACCGAGGCGGCGCTCGAAGCCTTTGCTGCGGGTCAGCCGGTGGTGCTGCGCACCCCTGCCGACGCCGCCTCGCAATCGTACATCAACCTCGCGACGCTCCTGTCGGAGCGCTTTCGCTGAGTTGCCGGTAAGCGCGTGGTTCCGGCGCGACCTTCCCGCGGCACTCCGTTGGTGATGATCGGCGCGAGCGTCATGCTTCGGCGCCTCGGGCGATGCGTCGCCATCCCGGCCGTCGCGGCGCTGACGGCATTGCTGGCGTCGTGCATCGAACTGACCGTCGATCCCAAGGAGATTGCGGCCATCGAGTTCATCGCGCCGGCCAACCCCTCGTTCGTCGTCGGCGACTCGCTGCGAGACACGTTGGGCGCGGTCACGTCGCTGCAGGCCAAGGTCTTCGACGCAGGGGGCGACCTGGTCCCCAATGCCCCGCTCTACTTCGTGACGGTCGATTCGCTGTCGAGGATCGCGGGCAATTCGCTCCTCGTCGCCAACAAGAAGCTCGTGGGGACCACCAAGGTGTATGCCGTGAGCGGGCGGCTGCAGAGTGCGGCGCGATCGCTCGCCATCATCGCCAGCCCCGATTCCATCGCGTTCACGCCGGCCACGGTGGACACGATCAAGCTCAAGATCCCCAGCTCCGGCAGCACACTGGACACCTCTACAACGGTAAAGGTGACCGTTCGCGCCGCCGGCGGCGTGGCGAGCACCGTGCGTGTGCGCTTCGAACTCGAACGACGCGGCACGCTGCTGGGTCCCGCCGACACGGCGACCTACGCGCTGGTGAATACGGGATTGATGCACAGTCGCATCGACACCACCGATGCCTCCGGCACGGCGTCGCGCACGCTGCGGGTGCGCGTGACGGCGGGAACGCCGGTGCTCGACACGCTGGTGGTGCGCGCCACCGCCACCATGGGCGGCGTGCTGCAGCACAAGCCGGCACTCAAGACGTTCCTGATCGTCCCCGCGCCGTAGCCCACCATTCCGGCGCACACGCCGGGACATTGCGCCCGTCGCCGTGTGGCGCACGGGCTACGGGCGTGCGACGAGCTGCCGAGTACCGTGGCGACGGTTCCGCTCGCTCGTCCGGCGGCGCAACTTCCCGCGTCGTTCGCTCTCACTCGTCGCAGGAGACCTCGATGTACGCTCGCGGAGGCCCACGCCCCCCCGAAGGCACGCTGACGGCGCTCTTCCTGGATGCGCTGCGGAAGTACGACCGTCCCGACGCGCTGATGCATCGCGTGGCGACCAACTCGTGGCGTTCCGTCTCGCACCGCACCGTGCGCGAACGCGTGCGGCGTCTCGCGTTAGGCTTGCGGGAACTCGGGATTGCGCGCGGCGATCGGGTGGCGATCCTCTCCGAGAACCGCCCCGAGTGGGCAATCGCCGACTACGCCTGCCTCACCGCGGGACTCACCGATGTGCCGATCTACTCGACGCTCCCCGCCGAGCAGATCCCGTACATCCTCAACGATTCCGGGGCGGTGGCGCTCTTCGTCTCCACCGCGGTGCAAGCCGAGAAGGTCGCGTCGATCCGTGCCCAGGTGCCGGGCGTGCGGCTGGTGATTGCCTTCGACGAGGGGGCCCGCGCACACGCCGACCTCACGCTGGCCGATGTCGAGTCGCGGGGGATGGGGATCGACACACCGGCGGCCGCCGAGGCGTGGGAGCGCGAGGCCCGCGCCGTGAAGCCTAACGACTTGGCGACGATCATCTACACCTCGGGGACGACCGGCCCGCCCAAGGGCGTCATGCTGACGCACGACAACTTCTGGTCGAACGTGGCGGCCACCGCGCGCCTCATCCCGATGGGGACCGACGAAGTGGCGCTCTCGTTCCTTCCCTTGTCGCACGTCCTCGAGCGCATTGGCGACTACTGGTTCTTCCACACCGGGACGTCGATTGCCTACGTGGAGTCGTTCGACCTGGTCCCGATCTGCATGCAGGAGGTGCGCCCGACGATTGCGATGTCGGTCCCGCGCCTGTACGAGAAGATGTACGCCCGCGTCCTGGAGAACGCACTCTCGGGGAGCGGGACCAGGAAGCGGATCTTCTTCTGGGCACGGGGGGTGGCCGACCGGTGGGCCAACGAGAAGCTGGCCGGGCGCGAGCCGTCGGGGTTGCTCGCGCTGCAGTACGCCATCGCGCAGAAGCTCGTCTTCTCGAAGCTCAAGGCACGCACCGGGGGGCGCATGCGCTACTTCGTGTCGGGCGGGGCGCCGCTGGCCACCGAGATCAACAAGTTCTTCTATGCCGCCGGCCTCACGATCCTCGAGGGATACGGCCTCACGGAGACGTCGCCCGTCATCGGCGTCAACACGCCGAAGGACTTCCGCATCGGGACCATCGGCAAGCCGATCGACGGCGTGGAGGTGCAGATTGCGGCTGACGGCGAGATCCTGACCCGCGGACCGCACGTGATGAAGGGCTACTGGAACAAGCCCGAGGCCACCGCCGAGGCGATCGATGCCGACGGCTGGCTGCACACGGGGGACATCGGGGTGATCGAGGACGACTTCATCCGCATCACCGACCGCAAGAAGGACATCATCGTCACCGCCGGCGGGAAGAACATCGCCCCGCAACCGATCGAGAACCTGATCAAGACCAACAAGTACGTGAGCCAGGCCGTGATGATCGGCGACCGGCGCAAGTACCCCATCCTCCTCGTCGTCCCCAACTACGACAACCTGGAGAAGTGGGCCGCGTACAAGGGAATCCTCTGGACCGACCGCGGCCAGCTGCTCCAGATGCCCACCATCCAGGCCAAGATGGACAAGGAGGTGCGCGAGCAGCTGACGGGGCTCGCCAGCTTCGAGACGCCGAAGAAGATCGCGCTCCTCGAACACGACTTCACGGTGGAGTCGGGGGAGATGACGCCGACGCTCAAGGTGAAGCGCCGCGTGGTCGACCAGCGCTACAAGGCCTTGATCGACACGCTGTACGAGGACGACGTGCACGCGTGACGCGGGTCGTTACGCCCGGCACTCCTGACGCGGCGCGGGGCAGCGCCGAGCCTAACGACGACGCAGCGGGACCGGGACGCCCGGCGTCGCCTCCGCACGCTCGGCGACCCATACGTAGGCGTCGCGCGCGAGTTCGCGCACGCCAGCAGGGACTGGGACGCTGGCCGGCGCAACGAGGCGGCCGCGCGCGCGAAGCGCCTCAACAACGGAATCCAGCATCGCGCCCGACGCCGTGGCACTGTCGAGCCACGCGGCTCGCAGCGTTCCCGGCGCCAGGGGGAGCACCGCCTGCGTGCGAAGCGCCGAAGCGTAGCGCCCGCGGGCGACGCCGTGACGCGGCGCATTGAGCAGGAGCGGCAGTACCTGCGCCTCATCTTCCAGCGCGAAAGCCCACGCCGCGCAGTTGCCTCCCAGGAGCACTACCCCACCCCCGTCCCCCAGGGCGAGCAGCGCCCGCAGGCGCAGGAGCGTCTCCTCGTCGCCGCCTTCCCGCGGCGCGTCACGACCTTCGCGTGCCGCCGCGTCAGCGTCTGACTCTCGCCCCTCGGCTCCGTCGGTGAAATCAACCTCACCATCGCGGATGGTGAACTGGCGCCGGCAGACGGGACACCCGAGGAGTCCGTCGACGATGTCGCGCCCCTCCAGTCGCGTCACGGATGCAACGAGCCATGTCTGCTCGTGCGGCGACGGACAGCGAAGGGAGTCGACGAGCTCGATGAACACTGGCGGCGGAGGGGAGGGGGAAGTGCGAGCAGCGGCGAGATGAGGCGGCCGAGCGGCGGACGTCAGCTATGGCTCACGCGCAGCTCATCGACATTCACCTCGGCGGGGCGCGTCGCGAGCCAGAGCACCGCATCGGCCACGGCGTCGGCGCGAAGCATCTGCGTGCGCCGCGTGAAGCCGGGGCGCGCGTCCGGATCGATCGGATCCCAGATCGCGGTGTCGGTGGGTCCGGGCGACACCAGCGAGACGCGCACCCCGCTCCCGCGCAGTTCCTGTCGCAGCACCTCGTGCATGGCACGTGCGCCGAACTTCCCCGCGGCATAGCCCGCGTTCTCGGGGAATGCCGTCCGGTCGGCAATGGAGCCGATGGTGATCACGTGTCCCGAGCCGCGTTGCCGCATCCCGGGGACGAGCGCGTGCATCAGTCGATACGGGGCGAGGAGGTTGAGCTGCACCATCCGGTCGACCTCACTCGGCGGGAGCGTCCCGATGGCGCCGAGCGCGAAGATCCCGGCGTTGTTCACCAGCAGGTCGGGGGTGCCGACGGTTTGTCTCAGGCGGGCGAGCGCCGATTCGACTTGCTCCTCGCGCGCGAGGTCGCAGGCGATGGCGAGGGCGCCGGCCCCCGTTTCCGCGACGAGCTGCTCCAGCGCGCGCGAGTCGCGCGCGATGGCCACGACGCGGGCACCGCCAGCCGCAAGAGCGGTGGCGATGGCGCGTCCGATGCCGCGCGACGCCCCGGTGACCACGGCACTCTTCCCGGCAAGGGGGGCGTTCACGGCGCCGTGCACGTCCATGTCAGCGTCCGTTGGAGCCGTGCGCCAGGCGCAGGAACTCGTCGCGCGTGCGCGCGTCGTCGCGAAAGCACCCCAGCAGCGCCGAGGTGATCGTCTTCGAGTTCTGCTTCTCCACCCCCCGCATCATCATGCACAGGTGGTATGCCTCCACCACCACCCCCACCCCCCGCGGCGCCAGCACCTCCTGGATCGCCCCCGCAATCTCCCCCGTCAGCCGCTCCTGCACTTGCAGCCGGCGGGCAAACATGTCCACGATCCGCGGCAGCTTGCTCAATCCCACGATCGTCCCGTTCGGGATGTACGCGATGTGCGCCTTCCCGAAAAACGGCAGCAGGTGATGCTCGCACATCGAGTACAGCTCGATGTCGCGCACCATCACCATGTGCTCGTGCGCCTCGGCGA
>JADZAN010000022.1 GCA_020852815.1 Gemmatimonadaceae bacterium
GAAGCTCGAAGCGGCGCGCGCCGCGCGGCGCGCCACGCCGTCTACCACTGCACCACGACCACCCGTCACCCCGCGGCACTACACTGAACACCCACCCCACCTGTCACATTCTCGCTGAACCAGGACAGAGCGGGCACCCGTATGTGTGTTGGGGGTTGGGGGAGATGTATCGGGGCAGTAGGGCCTAGACGGCAACATGCCACTGCACTGATAGGAGATCGGTCGCCTTGTGCGAAGCCGCATGACCCCTGGATCGGCGCAACATGTTCTAGCGTTGGAGGCGTGCGCGTCGCATTGAACCACCACGAAGCGCTTGCAGGTGTCACGCGCTGCTGCATCTGCTCGACGAGGCTTCCGATATATCGCATCTCCGATGCGTCAGAAGCGTCGCTTTGAATTTACCACTGCTTCAGTTCACACAGAGAGACGAGAACCAGGATTCTTCAGAGAAACGCGGCGGGATGCGCGCGCCACCTCATCGCGTCGTGGGCGCGTCAGCGATGGAAAGGAGCACTTTTCTCAGTTGCAAGTTCCCAACGAGGTTCCGAAGAGTGCCTGCAGACTATGGATGCGATGTTCTCGAGGGACTCGTGAGGACGATCCGCACCGCGTGCGCGCAGCAAGCGAGAGTGTCACCCGGGTGCGGCCGGACCAAAGAGACGTCCTACTGGGGGACAGGCGCGCGTGCGCGCGACTGACGTGATCGCTCACGGGCCATCCTCTTCTCTCCATCTTCGAATCACCCTCGCCGCCGACCGAGCCTGCTTGACCGAAGGCCGCCGCTCCCAATTGCCGAGTGCATAGCTTCGAAGAGTTGAAACGACGCCGCGGGCTCCCCAATGCATGTTGTCGGCGCGCATCGCCCAGTTCATGAGGTTCTCCCACTCCTCGGGTGAAAGACGAAGGCACTCGGAGATGGCGTGCGCGTCATCGACATCGACCAAGCCGGAGCTGATCGCGGCCTTCCCGTTGGGCGATCCGTAGCGGGCGAGATCGACGTCGGTGGACAGCTGGAGACCCCGGAGCTCTGTCCAGCATACCGCACTCTTGCACCACTCTGTGACATTGCGCGAGCCAGCGGTCGTCACGATATGACGGTAGATCGGCTCCGCCCAGTGCCGGATGACTTCCCTGATCTTCGGAGGCACCGCCTGCTTCTCCCAGATCCTGTCGAAATCGATGCCCTGCGGCATTCGGAATGACAGGTACGCGACAAGATAGGCGACGACATTTGCTCGGTACGCCGGGATCGCGTCCTTGAGATCGTTCACCAGCTTCGTCGTATCCCGATACAGAATGACCTTGCCGACGATGCGCTTGTATTCGCTATGATCGAGCTCCGGTCGTCGGAGCTGATCATCAAGTGCGTCCGTGAACTTCTTGAAGTTCTTCTGGCCTCCCTTGCTGACTTCTTCAGGGAGCTGATTCCACGCGTTCCAGCACTTGGCAAGATCCGTCTTCGTGATGAGCTGTGATCGCGGGGAGTGCTTCTCAAACTCAATGCGTTTCGCGCGCGCGGTGGCAACTCGCATCTTCTCGGTCGCGTATGCGCCGCGAGAACGCTCATAGTACCATCGCGATTGCCGATCTGGCGTCCAGATCGTCCTCGAGAGCTTCTCGAACGCGACGTGCCACGGCTGATTCGCCTCGAGATCGTCGTCCTTAACGGCGTTCTGTTTGTTGGCGAACTTGGAGATGCTGCGAACGAGTTCTATGAACCCGTCGTGATCCTCGTCCTCCGTGGTGACGACGACGAGCTTTCCCTGTACGAATACTTTCGCAACGCTGTTTGCAGCTCCATCGACCTTCACCGCGCGATGAATCGACGCGGTTGTCTGTCCACCGTTGACCACCTGGAGACCGACGATCCTCGTAATCTCTTCATGTCCATCCGGCCGGCGACGGACCTCAACGCTCCTCGCGGTCAGCGCCAGGCCATTGTTGTAGGCAAAGAATCGATCGGGGTTGCCGTGAATGGTCTCTCTAATCCCCTTGTTGACCTTGCCCGTCGCTGACAGAAACGCGCGGACGTTCTGCTCCAGCAACCGCTGTCCATACTTCTCGTACGCATGGAACAGCAATGTTCCAGGGACTACGCACAGATAAGCATCGTAATGCGGATCGTCTTCGGGAACCCTGAGACACGGAAGCCCTGATCCGTGATTCACGTCCAGCACGTCGATCTCGATCTCTTCCTGCTTAGGATCCGACAGTCGACTAAGGCGCTCGATATCCCAGATCGCGCACGTAACCTCGACCTTGCTCACCTCAACTGAATCGATCGACTTCAGACGTTGCGTGAGCCCGTCCGTTGCAATATGCACCTCGATTCGCTTCAGTTTCTTCCGGCGCTCGTGGATAATGCGGCCGAGTGCCGCTGCGTCCGCCGCGGGTTCGAGATCGTCGGCCCTGCCGTCAAGCATCGACGTGATGAAGTGAACCGCAAGTTCGAACCGCCGACGTAGCTCCTCCGCTGATGCTGGAGGAGTCTCGGGATCATCGTTGTGGAGTACCGCTAGGATTGAAAGTGATGAGAGATCCTCGTCGTCAGACGGCGGAAACGCCCACCCCGCGATTTCCCAGTTGGCGCGTCCGAGCCGGCCGCCGCGGACGCACACCTCGGGATCCTCGATGACCCCTGCCTCCGAGAACATTTCGAGGACTGCATCCGCGAAACACTCGATCTCTGTAGCGTACGGATTGCCGTCAACGGCCTTCTCGCGGACCTCTTCATTCAGGGCCCGGGCAAACTCGGACAACTGTTCACTTGTCTCAGGCAAAGAGAAATCTCCTCACGTCGGCGTCCGGTGTTTGATACTGGACGATGGCACCCCACGAGATGTCGTAGGACACCGAGAACACATTAGCGCGGAGCTCTGACGGTCTGATGCGCGGAAAATCGTCCCGTACATGGAGAAACTCTGTCTCCCGCACCTTGATGCGCACCGCGTACCGTACTCGATCGGAGTCGGAGTAGCCGGAATCAATGAGCCCTTGTTCGAGCAGAGACAGTGATCCGGGAGCCTCACTCTGCACCAGCCGGCGCACGCGATCAACCACTGCCTCGAGTCCCTCGCCACCTGCGCGTACCTCCTGCGCTGTCACGGCGAAGAGGCCGAGCCAGGGCACCACCGACTCGTCAAGTTGACGCTCCGAGGTTATTCGGAAGCGTTCGGGGGCCGAACTCGTCGAGAGCTTTGCTTCCACGGCCCCCTGATCCGTCTGGAAGTCGTGTGGAGTTCCGGAGGGACCCGTCCATGCGCGAAGCGCACTCTCGGCTCCTGCGAGGCTCGACAGACGCTCGATGCAGAGAAGTTCTCCGATCAATCCAAGTTGCCCCGATCTCCCAAGCCCCTCGTCTCCTCGGGCGTCGAAGAATCGCGCCCACGCCGCCACGCGCCGACTCACCTCGAGCAGTGCCATCGGCGCCGTCGGAGCAACTATGCAATCATCGAGCAGCTTGGCTGCCAGCTCAACAAAGACGTCTGCGAATACCTTTGCGGACGCCCTAATCTCATAGATCACTTCGGCGTGCATGCCTTCGCCGCTGCCATGTGTCGCCGCGATCTCGATGCCGCGGACTTTCGGTAGGCTCATCCCGTGCGGGACGCATGACCGTGTCGTCCTTAGGGCAAACCCTGGGATGCGAGTCTCGCCATCGACAAAGGCTCGAATGCCGAGGTTCGGCGGCCCGTAAAAGGCCCGGTACGCGATTCCCGGCGAGAGCGGCGCCGAACTGCGCAATTCCTCATAGACGGTGGAGGTCGCGCTCATTCGACCCCTGCGAGTTCGTCTTCCCAATAGCGGTAGTTCAATGTGTAGCTCACCGGATTCGCGTCCGCGGAGTGCGGGAAGCTTACGAACGGGGCGACGAGCGGTACGATCTCACCCTCGGCGCGATCCCACTGCGAAGGGTCAGGGGAGAGCAAATAGAGAATCAGCAGTCCCCGCGTCTTCGGTCGGCCCTCACGGAGCAAACGACCTCGCGTCAGCTCCGGCGGACGCTGCGGATCGTCCCGAAGGCAAGCGAGATCGCGCGCGACTCGCCGCCACTCATCTACAGACAGGTCGATCGACTCGTCCTTCGGGCTTCCGAGACGCTTCACGACATATCGTTCCTTCCGTTCCGCCGCGGGAGTGATTCGGTCGCGATAGATCGTTGAGATCCGGCATCCGCTCAACGCAATCGGCAACGACGGGAATGCATCGCTCGACGCGGCAACAGAACTTGCTGCACCCTTCCCGAGTACCACGACGGACCACTCGGTTAGCTCGCCGTTCGCGATCCGGTCCTCGATGTAATTGCGCACCGCGATTGCCGGCGTGCGCGAGAGATCCCGCTCCGCAAACTCGAACGATTTCAGGTAGGGAAGCACCGCAGCACCTGAGACTCCGTCCCACTCAATGGCACCAGGCCACCGTCCGCGACGATACGCCTTGTCTGGATCATCTCGAAACACGGGAAACTCAGAGGGTGCACCACGTGAGTTGACGAAGTTCAGTGTCAACTCCCAGTTGCGCCTGACGACAGCACTTCGTTCGAGAAGAATGGTAGGTTCGAACGGCGTCGCGCTGAGGGACGTGGTGAGCGAGGGCAGCCCTGGCCGCAGCTTGCCCGTAATGGCCAGTACCGGGTGTGTCCGAACCCGAATCCCATAGTCGTCCGGAGTGCCACCGAGTAAGACCATCCGGTCGAACTCCTGGCGCAGTTCCTCTGCCGCGTCCGTAATGTGTCCGTACCACTCGGCGAGCTCGGAGCTGAGATACAGCCGACAAAGGTCTTCATAGTTTGGCCGATAGCCAAACCAGCGTCCCATCTGCATCAATGTGTCGTACATTCGGGCCGCGCGCAGGAAGTAGCTGACGCTCAGGCCCTCGAGCGTCAGTCCTCGCGACAGTTTGTCACCGCCAACAGCGATGACGTGAAGCCCGGACTTCTTGTGCTCCTCGTAGATAAGCGCGTCGGAAGCCTTCGCGTTTATGAGATTCACGCGGATCAGCTCCAGTACGGACCATACTTCGGATTCGACGGCTTCCCACGACATGGCGCTTTCGCCGTGAGCGGTGCTCGTTTGCGCAAAGTCCGTATCCCACATCTCACGCAGGTCATGGCCGATCGTCTCGCCGGTTGTGGTATTGCGGGTGCGCCAGCGATCCTTGAGTGAGTTCACGTACTCGCTCACCTGGCGATGCACTACTCCCTGAACGGCGGTGAAGCGCGTGACGTGGATGAGCATCGATTTGTGGTCAGTAATCTGACCACGCGCCCGCCGCGCAGCGCTGGAAAGGACGAACGCACGAATCGCCTCTTCGAGTGACGGTGGAAGCACGTCGGTGTCCTTATACCGCGGCACCAGCCCATTCTTGTGGCTCGGTGGAATCCACTCGCTTGCATCCTTGATGAATCGGATGCGGCTCGGCCGCTCCCCCTGTCGTGGAAGCGTCTCATCGCCGCGACCGAAGATCCTTGCAGGTCCGAAGTAGTTCGAGGGGGCGGAGAGGTTGATGATGAAGTGTCTGGGAAAGAGATCTTCGCCACCCTCGGGTGTCTTGCCCTCGGGGTGAATGAACACATTCGCGAACGGCGTCGCAGTGTAGCCGACGTAGGCGCGTCGCTCGAAGGTCTCCAGGAGCGTCCGGATGAGGTGGTTGATTGCCGTGGGGGAGTGGTCAAGATCCGGCTGACCGGTCTCCTCGTCGAATGCCTGCACCCTTGTGTCGACAGATGCCTGATCCGCTTCGTCGTCGATAACAAGGAGGGGAACTTCGCCGACGACAAACCGGCCGTCGCCGATCGGCTTCTTCGCGCTGAGCTTTGCCCAATCAATCAGATTCTTCAGAACCCTCACGTTCTTCTTCACGACGAACAGCAGGACATTGCCCCCAGCATGAATCTGAAAGCCCTGGGCCTTGGCTGTGTTGAAGTCTCCCCGATCGTCACGCGTCGTGACGGAGTCGGCGATAAGAGTCGGATCGATCTCACCAACGCCGACCGGAACCCGTGTTGTGGCTGGGTCGTTCCACTGCCTGGCATAACCTAGGAAGCCCTCGTCCAGACGGATCTGTGTCTGAGCGCGAAGGCTGTTGTGGATGCCAGAAAGCACAACGATGACCTTGTAGCCCGCATCGGCTGCCTTGCAGAGGAGACCTGTATAGTTGCCCGTCTTGCCCGATTGAACGTGTCCCACTACCAGCCCTTGCCGCCGCCACCCTCCCGCTCGCGTGGGATCCTCCAGCAGCCCCAGAACGGTGTCCGTCATATCACTCAGTTCTGTCACAACCTTTGGAGGGAGCCTCGTCTCGAGAAAGAGTCGATAGCGATTCCAGAAGCGCCACTCAACTTCCTTCACACGAACCGGAAGCCACGCCTTGTGGCTCGGGTCGTCGCCGGTGAGTACTCCACAAGGCCCCGTCCAGATGTTGAATCGTCGGGTGAGTTCGGCTATAACGCTCTGTACCTCCTCCGAGTCAGCGGACTTGCTGATGATGGCGGCGAATGACCTCGCTGTCTCGGTGATCTTCTCTTCTGCAATCAGCTCTCCTGCCTGCAGGTCGGAACCAAGCGCGGTAAGGCAGATCTTGAGGAGCTTTTCGTAGGCGGGGGACGATGATAGGCTCATGAGGCAAGCGATGCGAGGATGGCAGGGAACTGGTCGAAGGGCTCCGTTAGCCGCAGAACCTCCAAGGCGTTCGCCCTCGACATCTTCTGGCCTGCCTCGAGCCGGCTCAGCAGGTCCTTTGCGAGCTTCTCGACAGTTTCTGCGTCCAGCTGTTCGGAGGTGGATGCCGGTGCTTCCGGGCGCTCAGAGACGTCCAGCCAGATGCGGTGTACCGGCACTGTGGTCTCGAGAAGTCGAAACGCCCTCTCGACGATCGCCCTCTGCGCTGGTGTTGTGCGGAGCAGCTCCGCCACCACGGGATGTTCTCGGTTGATGAGGTAGGCCGGTGAGTTCCCCGCTCCTGATAACCACGCGGGGGAGAACGCAGCCCTTCTTCCCGGCGGCAGTGGGCTCCCCCGATGGACGTAGACTTCGCGCGCGGCGGAGCGGATGCCCTCTGCATTCCGGGTCAGCCAGTCACGCAGCTCCAGAGGAGGAAGCGCGGCCGACTTCTTGACGTCGATGTTCCACGCCGCGTCGAGCGTGTTCGGGAGATCGAGTCTGATCCGCGCGAGCTTGTGCTGCTCATCCCGAATCCAGCGTTTCGGCTTGCCGAGTCCTAGCCACGACCCCGAGACGAGCAGTCGTTGCCCGCGATAGACGTAGAAACCCTCCTGGCTGGTCCACCCAGCTGGGCCGGCGGCTACCTCGTATTCGTCGCCGTCGAATCGGTCCTTGTGAGGCAGAACGAAGCCTTGGAGGACCACAGTGCCGGCGGAACTACCCCGGCGTACCTCCGGCATCTGCTGCGTCGATGGATGGGCAGTGAGGAATGGATCCCACCCTTTCACTCGAAACTCTTCGGTCTCGCCGTTGACGTAAATGCGAAGCTTCGGGCGCATCCCTTCGATGAAGCGGTGGAACACCATGCCAAGATGGGCCTCGACTTCTCGCGAAGTGCGCTGGAAATCCAATCGGGCCCTGGAATCGTCCGTGCAGACGTCACCGACGAGGCGGTCCAGCAAACGCCAGACGACAACGGTCCCGGAGTTCATGGCGTCCAAGGGCCGAAGGAGCTCGCCCTCAGACCCTTCGGAGCGATCTTCGACAAGCCACTGATCCGTCCGGTGCACAAGTGCGAGATCCCACACGCGCGTGTGAACATCGCATTGGGCGGCTTTCGAGGCGACGAGAAGACGCGCGCACTGCGAGAGCGATGCGGTCTTGAGTCCGAGTCCGAACCTGCCTAGGTCGCTCGCGGCCCGCTGTTCGAGCGGGCTACGACTTCCGAGTGTCATGGCGCGATCGAGTTCTTCCGGCGCCATACCACGTCCATCGTCCAGAAGCGTCACCGTCGAGTCGCGGCCGTCCCACCGGAACTCAAGCCATACGGTCGACGCCCCCGCCGCTATCGAGTTGTCGATCAGGTCCGCGACGGCGGTCTTGGCGTCGTATCCCACGCCGCGGATCGACTGCATCAGCGCCGAGGCAGGTGGCGTCAGTTGCTTCTGGGCCATGCGCGGATACGGCGTGTCGGAGGTGGGCCTTGTCGGGGAGGAGCTGTGGCGAGTGGTCGCAGGGAATTTCGATGCCGTGCTCGGCCGCACAACTAGTAGTAACCCTGGGGTCCGGTTCGCGCGCGACAGACCGAGTTTCGAAGTGGCACCCATTCCCAGAACGAGTTCGGGGAGGGTCTGGCACTTGACGGCGGCGCCGGGGTGCGCGTCCGTCGACGGCGAAAGATCTCCTGGCGGAGTCGGGGCGCGACTCTAGATTCCTTCGCTGCGCCGAAAAGCCGTCGTACGCCTGCGTGAGGGGCAGCGCGCGCCACGACGACTCCTGTCACGAGAGCCGTCCTCGCCGGCAACCCCAGCACGCCTAGTGAGCTCTACGAACAGATCGCGTCGCGACAAGAGGTCGTAACCAGCCGAGCAGTCGTGCAGCTTTCCCAGCGTCTGTACTGAAACGTATCAACGAAGAAGCTCAAGGCCGCTGCGGCAGGTAAGGGCGCAGGCAGCGCGCGGCGTCTGGCTGCATTCCTCCTACAGCTTGACCTCACGTGGGATTATGAAGCGATGACCGAGCCAGCGATGATTGAATTGCTGCTGCAGCAGTTCCGCCGCTTCGTCGGGTGAGGCCGCTAGCTTGCCGGTCGTTGATCCTGCCTGACCTCCTCCAGGAATCCCTGCAGGGTCTTGAGTCGCGACCATAGCTGCTTCGGGAATGCCTTCCGCAGAGGTTCCGGCACGACGAGGATCACGTTGTGGCGTGTCATCTCATCGAGCTGAGCCTCCGACACGCCTTCTTGCAGCGTAAGCAAGTGCTTCGTATGAACCTCGCTCGCTTCCGCGAGAACCTGCCTCCATCGGTCCTTGACCGTCGTCTTTGCGGCCAACATCCTCAGCCGTTCTCTCGGAAACTCCTTGTCGCGGTATGCAACTATCGATGGGAACAAGAAGTCAGGACGACTTCGTTCGTCGGCCACCGCGCCGTGCGAGAATGACACGCCCTCTTCCCGGAAGATTCCCGCAAGCTGAAGCTCTAGCGAGCGACCCGATCGGCTCTTCCGGCGGTTAGTCACCGAGTGCGCGAATTCAAGGAAGGCATCGACCGTAGAGAACGGCTTCCCCAATTCAGGTAGCACGTGATACGCCTCGACGGAACGAAACACTTCGTATTCGCAGCGTCGCCGACGGAGTAGTCGCTCGTCGACGTCGAGACCTCGAGCGGGCATCAAGCTTTCAATCACCCGTGAGACGATCTCGTCACCGGGCGGGAAGCTCTCCTTCCAGGCCTGCGGCATTCTTGACGGATGCAGCACGCACGAGCGCACAGCGGAGGGAGCCATTCCGGAAACGACTACTCCGGATGATGTGATGACAACGCCATCTCCCGGGTCAACCGGACCAACGCGCTCAACTATGCGCTCCTCCTCGTCGAGAGTACGAGCAACCCAGACGCGAAGTGCATCAGCATCTTTCGCTCCAACTCTGTGATATGCGAAGACGGCGAGAGCGCCTGTCGAATCGGCGGAAACTACAGGTGCATCGACGGCACCCCAACGTGTAAGGCGGGCTTCATCGCGCCCGCCTTTCTGCCCGAGACGTTTCGAGTTGTACCAGACAAGGCGGAGCGTGGCTTCGTATCCGTCATGCGAGTCGACGACTAGGCTTAGTAAGATGTCGGGATTCCTCTCCTTGGCACTTCGATGGCTCAGGCGAGGAAAGGCGAGCCGGAGCACTTCCTTGGCCACATACGGGCCACCTTGGTGCACGTTAGGCTTCGCATAGGTGTCATTGGCGGAGAGGTACTTCGCGTACCAGATCCATTCGGGCCCAGACACGTCCTCGAACCAGTTCGAGAGTTCGTTCTCCTTAGCCACACTTCCCTCCGTGATCCTTCGTTTGCCGCACGTCGCGAACGAGCGCGGAGAGACGCGACGGAGTAAGGTTGCACTCCCAAACGACGATCGGCCGCCATCCTCGCCGTCGTAATTCGCGCAGGGTGCGTCGATCGCGCGCGACATTCGCGGCGAACTTAGCCCGCCAGAAACCGGTGTTCGTTGACGGAGTGGTGGCAAAGCGACAGCCAGGGTGCCGGTGCCAGAAACATCCATGTACCAACACCGCGACGCAGAAGCGTGTCAGTACCAGATCCGGCCTCCCTGGGAGATCGCGCCGGTGTAGTCTGAAACGAAGACCCGCCCGATGCAGGAAGCGCCTGACGATCAGTTCCGGCGCCGTATCCTTCCCTCCAATGCCGGCCATCATCCGGCTGCGCGTCGCGCGATCGACGATGTCGGCCACGTCAGTCCGCGGCCACGAGCTCCAACGAGAGCTGACTGCGACGAGCATGGTACGACTCACCCAGGATGTGCGGGCGCATAGCACTAGCGATCGCCTCCACAAGGGGGACGACGACGGAATTGCCAAACTGGCGATACGCCTGCGTATCCGAGACTGGAATCTCCCACCGGCGGTCGCCTCGGTCGAAGCCCATCAGGCGCGCGCACTCCCGCGGCGTCAGGCGCCGCGGATTCCCGCTTCCGCGCTTGATCAGGATTTCAGAGCCGTCCTTGTAATAGCGCGCTGAGAGCGTGCGTGCGATATCGGCCTGGCCGACAAGTCCGAAGCCGAATCCGTTTCCCCTGGCGCGGTGTTTCTCGGCGTAGTCCTGCAAGTACTTCCAGAGATGATCGGTGAGGACGTACTTGCGATGCGGGCGCCCATTGGAATCGACAAAGCGATCATCGACCTGTCCGGCGTCGGAGTCCGAATGGAGGATATCGCGAAGAACCGGCCACTTTTCCTGCGGCGGAATCGCAACGTCTTCCCAACTGAAGTCGACATCGTCACGGAATCCCACCAGGAAGATCCGCTCGCGATGCTGCGGGACGAAGGCGCGCGCGTTGACAACCTTGGGCCAGACGCGATATCCGAGCTTCTCCTTCAGCGTGCGCATGATGACCGCGAACGTACGGCCGCCGTCATGCCCTTGGAGATTCTTGACGTTCTCGAGAAGAAACGCGCGCGGGCGATGATGCTCGAGAATTCTCTCGACTTCGAAGAAGAGCGTCCCCTGCGTTTCGCACTCGAATCCGTGCTTTCTGCCGAGCGAGTTCTTCTTGGAGACGCCCGCGATACTGAACGGTTGACAGGGAAACCCGGCAAGCAAAACGTCGTGCCTCGGAATATCCTCGGACGCGACCTTCACGATATCGCCCGCGATCTCGTGTTCGCCGAAGTTCGCTCGATACGTGCGCTGCGAGTGTTCGTCCCACTCGGACGTGAAGACACACCGACCACCGATCGATTCGAATGCGAGGCGTAGCCCGCCTATGCCGGCGAACAAGTCGATGAACTCCAAGGACGGCGGCGTTTCCCGAACGAGACTTCCTTTCGGTTCAAGCCGACGCCGAAGCTCCGCGAGTTCGAGCGCGCTCGGCTCGTGCTTTCCCCCCTCCCAGCGCTTCACGGTCGCGAGCGAACAGTCCGCGACTTTCGCCAGTTGCGACTGTGAAAGGCCGTTGCGAATGCGGAGGTCGCGGAGCTCGGTCGCGACCGGCGGCTTAGCGGGTTTTCTTCGGGCGGAAGGCACGGTGACAATGTGACACCGAGTTGTCCCGTGGAGCAAGGGGCTTTGGTGTGCCTCGCGGTCCCGGAATCGCGCACCCCCGAGCAGATCAAGCGGCTGTGTGAGCGCTTGCACTTCAACGGACCTGTCTTCGCGCGCTACCTCAACACCAGCGCGAGCACGGTTGAGCAGTGGGGGGACGGACGCGAAGCGTCCGAGCGGGACCGTGGTGCGCGGACGCGCGGCTCGGCGGGTACGCGCGGAGTAAGGAGCGGCGCCACTCCGGGAACTGAGCGGCGATTCCGTCCAACTCAAGCCGATCCGGACGCTTCACCCGTCCACATCGACGTCAGGCGCCCTCCCCTCCCCCACCCCCCACCTCCCACCGCGCCCCACGCCCCCGCCCCAGACACCGCACCTTCCCCTCCCGCTCCAGCTCCTTCACCACCCGACGCACGGTGACGAGCGACGCCCCCTCCACCTCGTCGCAGATCTCCTGCAGCGCGAAGCGCGTCAGCCCCGCGCGCATCACGGCCAGTCGCACGCGCTCATCCAGCGAACCCGCCTGGTGCAACGGCAGCTCGCCCTGCGGCGTCTCCCGCACGAGCGTCAGCTGCGGCGATGCGCGGTGCGCCGCGCAGGCCACGAAGAAACGGTGCGTCCACTGGTTGGCCAACTTGCGATTGCCGGCAAAGACGATGGGGAGGCGCGGGTGCATCACGGTGAGCTCCGCCAGGGCGCGGGCGACAAACGAGGCCGGCCATCGCCCCGCGAGGCGCTTCTCGTCCAGGAAGTCCGCGTACTGCGCCTCCACGACCATCGCGCTCCACGCATACTGCGCCAGGTGCGCAAGGGCATGGTGCAACGCCTGGATGGCGCCCAGATCGCCCAGCAGGTTGTCGAACGACTTGCGCTCGACGACGGCCGCGATGCGTTCACCGTCGAGCAGGGCGTAGTCGCCGGCCGGGAGCTTGCGCGTGGTGACGGCGGCCCCAGGAAAGTGCCACGCATATCGCTCGCTGCTGTCGATCACCAGTTGCAGCTCCTCGTCGCCGCCGCGGACCTCGAGGCGCGAGCGCGAGCGGTGGGACCGGATCGCGGCCTCGGTGCGGAAGAAGACCTGCTCGTATGTGCCGGGCTTGTCGCGAAACGGCTTGGCGATGAAGAGGAACTCGCACCGCTTGCGCACGGGGCGGTCGAGGACGACGGCCAGCTTGCGGCCAAGCTGCGTGCAGCTGACGACGGGGACGCGCTCGACGAGCGTCATCGGCTCGTCGGGGTCGGAGCCGTCCTCGCGCAGGCAGAAGACCTGTTGACCCGGCCCCGGCCACGCCGCCGTGGCGCGCACGGCGAGTACGGTACGCCCGTCCCGCTCCACGGCGACGCGGAAGGCGAACCGGGGATGGCCTGTGCGGTGGACGGTCCAGCTGGTGGTCATGCGGGCGCGGGAGCTTTGGAGTGACGGATGATGTGGTCCAGCAGAGCGGCGCCAGCAAGTAGCAGTGGGGATTGACACGCAAGGGGTGCCGCGGGCTCTACGCCGTCGATTCCATCCAGTTCACGAGCGAGTGCACCTTCTCCTCGACGAACGCTTTCCAATCGGCCACCGGTGTGTGCTCGCTCCACGTGGCCAACGGGTCGCGCGCAAACGCGGGTCGATAGGTCTCCAGCAGGTCGCGTCCGTGCACACCGAAGGCGTAGTCGCTCAAGGGACGTTCGCGGGCGGAACGCTCCCACGCCAGAAACGCTGCCGTGAAGACGTATCGTTCGTGCCAACTTCCCCATTGGGGCGGGCGACGGTCTAGGGCGAGGAGCGGCGCCCAAGCCGCGACGTTGGCTCGATATCTCGCTGGCTGACCTTCGCGCGACTCGATCATCCGTGCGGCGGCAAGGTCATCGACGGCGCGTCGTGTCGCGGCGACGGTGTAGCCTGTCGCCGTCGCGATGTCGCGCACCGTGTGCCACGCCTCGTCACTGCCGAGCAGGTAAGCGATCAGGTCCGCCTTGGTACCGACGCCAAGGCCAAGCCGCAGCCTGAAGATCAACATCGGCGCCGACGTGAGATTGGCGCGCGTTGCACGCGACTTTCCCGGCGAGCGCCGAACGGATGCGGGCGCGGTGTCATCCGCCGAGTCGCGTGAGGTCGCGCGTCCCGACTCGGACGCCAATGCTGGCATTCGCTCATCTCTCCCCTCGTTTGCCAGAGCACTCCATCGCAGGTCCTTTCCCGTCTCGCTCGACACACGGGCGAACCACCGCAGCGACGGTACGAAGGCATCGTGTACGTGCTCGGGGTAGAGCGCCGCGAGGTTCTTTGTCCGCTGGACGCTCAGCAGGTCGGAGTTGCGCACACCCCAGTCCTGAATGAGATCGGCGAGACGGCGTTCCTCATCGACGAGCACGAGCGAGATCAGGAGGAGGGCCTCCGGGTCAATCATGGTCTCTATGCCGGACGTCCCTGCAGCGCCTCTCGGCGCGGACGGACGCGTCGACGCGGCCGACGTCTGCCCTCCAATCGCGCGCCATTGCCGCCAGATCACCGCCAGCACAGTCTCACGCAGTTGAATCGCGAGCTCATGCAGCGGCTGGCGCGCGTCGTCGGCCCGAAGCCTCTGTTGATCGTTAGGCATAATCGAGATCCCTCGTCACCTGCGCCACGACCTCGCGCAGGATCTGCGCGAATTCGGGAGCGGCATCCTGCGTGGAAACCCAAACGGCGGCGTCGGCCAGTTCGGCCGGCGTCGGAGCGAGCGCCAGTAGATCCTGGTAGTGGACGCTGCTCGCTCCCTCCGAATCGGCCGCCGCGAAGAGCTTGAAGAACACGAGGTCGTACCGCGCGACAATCCCCACCCAGAGGCCGCCGTATCGCTGCCATTCGATACGTGCATCAAGGCCTGGAGGAAGCCCGGCACGCCACTGCAGTGCAGGTCCGGAGTTCAGCCAATCAGCGTCGAGCCCCATGTCACGAGCGACGTTCTGCGCCGCTCGCAGCAGCGGTTCGGGAAGGGGCGTTGGCGGCTCCGAGAGGGAATGAACATCGGGATGCGCGCCTTGTCGGTGCCGCGCGAAGGCGAGAATGTCGACGTCGGTCGTCGTTCGCGTGACGATGCCCAGAAGGTTCAGGGCTGCGCCGCCCACCACGACCACCGCAAACGTCACCCCCTCTGCCGCCAGCAGTTCACCGACGCGGGAAAGCGCGAGTTCGACATCGTCCGAGCCGAAAAGATGCATTATAGTTCTCAACGAGATACTTTAAAGAGTTCTCAAAGAACTATAAAAGCTCTGTTCGAAACGGCAAGGGGCTCAGGAGTGATACTCGCCCCCCTTCTCCGCCGCCGCATCAGCAGCTATCCCTGCAGACTCGCTACCGATTCCTCTGCGAAATGACTAGCAATATGTCTGCCGTATTCGCCGAGGGTCACCGACCGCGAGCTGGCGACCCGGCTCAGGTCGACAGGGGCGGTTGTGATCGAGGGTCCCAGAGCCTGCGGGAAGACTCTGACCGCCCGGCAGGTGGCCAGAAGCGAGGTCCTGCTGGACGTCGATACCAACGCTCGCCAGGCGATCGGGATCGACCCATCCCTCGTGCTAGAGGGCGCGACTCCGCGACTGATCGACGAGTGGCAGCTCGCGCCGGAGATCTGGAACCATATCCGACGCGCCGTGGATGACCGGGGGACGCCGGGGCAATTCATCCTGACCGGATCCGCGGTTCCGGCGGACGATATCACGCGACACACCGGCGCCGGGCGCATCACGCGGCTCAGGATGCGCCCGATGTCGCTCTTCGAGTCGGGAAAGGTCACGGGTGCGATCTCGCTGAGCCAGCTTCTCTCGGGAGACAGCGCGCGGTCCGGCGATTCGGGTTTCACGATCCGCGACCTGACGGAGCAGATCGTCGTGGGCGGGTGGCCGGGGAATTTGGCGCGAGATGCAGTCGAGTCGGCGCGGGCCGTTCGCGACTATCTCGAAGAGGTCCGACGGGCAGACCTGAGTCGGGTGGGAGATCGATCGCGCGATCCGGTCAAAGTCGGGCACCTGCTCCGATCACTCGCGCGCCATGTCGCCACCGAGGCGACCATCGCCACGCTGGGCGCCGACGCTGGCGCCGATGACGGGTCCCTGGCGCGCGACACCGTCGCCGACTACCTCGAGGCGCTCGAGCGGTTGATGATCGTCGAGGACCAGCCGGCGTGGTCACCGCATCTACGGTCGAAGGCTCGCGTTCGCGGCGCCGCCAAGCGGCACTTCGTCGACCCATCGTTGGCGACCGCGGCGCTTCGCGCCACGCCGGAGGGATTGCTCGCCGACCTCAATCTCCTCGGCCTGCTCTTCGAGTCACTCGTGGTACGCGACCTTCGGGTGTACGCGCAAGCATGCGACGCGAGCGTCCTTCACTATCGTGACAGCAACGGCCGCGAGGTCGACGCCATCGTCGAGGTGGCAGACGGGCGATGGGGTGCCTTCGAGGTCAAGCTGGGGCGGGATCAGGTCGACGAAGGTGCGGCGTCACTGCTCAGCTTCGCCGAGCAGGTGGACATATCGAAGTGCGGCGCGCCCGCCTGCCTCGGCGTCATCGTGGCCACCGGTTACGGATACCGGCGCCCGGATGGTGTGGCAGTGATTCCGATCGGCTGCCTGGGGCCGTGACCTGCGTCTCTACGTCACCACCCCGAACCGCCCCCACACCTCCGCGGCATCCTCCAGCGTCACCGCCGTCCATCCCGCGGCGGAAAAGCGGTCCCACTCCTCTCGTGTGGGATAGGTGAAGTAGCGCCCCCCGGGCTGCTGCGTCGTTTGCAGCACCTCGCCAGACAACACACGCTGTGCCACCAAGCCTAACGCGTCGACACCAGGGGCATAGAGCTGCGCGATGTGCCAGAAGAGCGAGCGCGTGCGATCGACGCTCGTGCGTGTCGTCGTCACGATGGGGCCGGTGTCGATCGTGCCATCGGGGATGGTGTGCACGGTGCAGCCGATGGTCGTGTCGCCGTTGGCCAGCGCGCGAAAGGTCGCGAGGACGCCGCGGTACGCGGGGAGGAGGCCGGAGTGGAGGTTGAGAACCCCTAAACGGGGGATGGCGAGGAGCGCCGACTTGAAGATCGCCCCATAGCGGATGGAGATGATGAGGTCCGGCGCCTGCGCGCGCACCCAGGCGAGGCCGTCGGCGCTGTTGGGGTTGGGGAGGTTGGTGACCGCGATCCCTCGGCGCGTCGTCAACTCGCGAAAGGTGAGGCAGCGTGCGCCGTCGTCGGGGAGGGCGGCGCGCTCGACCAGGGGGAAGAGGAGGTCGAGCGGGATGCGCTGTTCCGCCAGGCGCAACTCGTGTCGCTGCGGCGCCTCGTCAGGCGCCGGCGCCGCGCTCCCGACGCGCTGGGAGAGGGCGATGGATACCGCATGCCCCTCGAGCGCCGGCAGCAGGCGGTTGATGGCGAGGGCGGAGAAGAGGTCGGCGTTGAGGCAGGCGAGGACTCGCATTCCCCAACCTACGACTCACTGTCCCCAGTTCACCACCGGCAACACCTTGCGCCCGCTCGGGTTATGGCGGACGATGTTGATGAGCCCAAGCTGCACCCCGCGCAACGAGCGCGCGTAGTTCACGATCCCGATGGTAAGTCCGCGCTGGCGCCCCTGGATGTAGTTGAACGAGCTGACGCCGACGCCGCGCAGGGTCCCGCCCTCGATCACGCGCACGGTGCCACCGGCCACCATGAGCCCGCGCAACTGTTCGCCCCCCACACCAAAGCCACCCACGGCAATGCCGTGCACGCGTGGTGCTCCCACGCCGACGCCGCCGACGCTGAGGTACTTGAGTGTCCCGCCAGCCCCAACGCCCACGCCTCCCACGAAGACGCCGGTGAGGTCACCACCGCCGCCGAAGCCGATGCCGCCAACTCCGATCCCCTTGAAGTCGCCGCCAACGCCGCCGCCCAGCCCACCAACCAGGACTCCCCGACCGCCACCACCGGCCGCTGCCCCAAGGCCGCCGATCACGATGCCGTTCGCCTCGCCGCCGGCGCCAACTCCCAAGCCACCGACCATCACCCCGTTCACGTTTCCGCCGCCGCCGAACCCAAGGCCGCCGATCCCGATCCCCGTGATGTCGCCGCCCGCGCCGGCGCCGAGTCCGGCGACGAGGAGCCCGGAGACGTTACCCCCCGCGCCGGCGCCAAGGGCGGCGACCGTGCCCCCCTGAAGGCGGCCGGTGGCGGAGATCCCGCCCCCGAGCTGGATCCCCCGCACGTCGCGCCCGCCGGTGAGCGGGAGGGCGACCGCGATGCCGCTGATGTCGCCCTCGCCCCCGTTGGTCGGGTGCCAGATGGTGAGGTTGAGGCCGGAGACCCGCTCGAGTCGGGTATCGCGGAAGTTGAGGCGGATCCCGGTCCATTCGCGGGAATCGCCGATGCTGATTCCGGTGCGGTTGGGGCCAATGTTGAGGGCGCGATCGCCGCCGCGATCGTCGTCGCGCGTTCGGCGATTTTCCTGGGAGAGAACGACTCGGGGGGAGAACAGGAAGATGGTCGCCGTGACGGCGACGGCCGCGGCAGCGGCAACTACCAGAACGGCGCGCGGAATGGTTCGCTTCATGATCGGATGTGTAGCTCGGTGCGAAGCGCACGGAAGCCGTGTCGCGCCGTGGCGCACACGGTTCACCGCCGCGTACGGTGCTGGGAGCGCCTTTGGTTTCACGGCCAGTCCCGCCCCAGCTCTCTCAATGGTTGACACGCACGCAACCATTTGGGTTGAGACTCGCCAGGCGGATCACCAAATCCACGAAACCGGAAGCAAGGTGACATTGTTCGTTTCGTGTACGCCCCGGCCGATGGGGTCAGGGGAGCTGGAGTGGAACGACCGCCGGGACTCGACGCCCCGGTGTGGCTGGAGGCACGAAGGCATGGCAACTGGGAGCGGAGCAGTGGCACGCGCAGCGGTTGGATACGGGCGAACTAGGCGAGACGAATAATGCCGAACCGCGTACCGCAGTGGCTGCGACAGGTGCTGGTCTTCGCCGGCGCGTGGCACCTGATCCTGGGGGGGGCGATGATCATCGCGCCCAGCGCGTTCTTCACCTTCACGAAGATCGCGCCGCTCAACTACCCGCAGGTGTGGCAGGGGATCGGGGTGATGACGGCGGTGATGGGGGTGGGCTACGCGGTCACCGCCCGCAACCCACTGCGCTACTGGCCGGTCATCATGATCGGCTTCATTCCCAAGCTGGTTGCGCCGCTGGGATTCGTCTTCGGGCTGGTGACGGGGGCGCTCCCGCGGGCCTTTGGCGCCCTGGTGGTGGTGCACGACCTGCTGTGGCTCGCCCCGTTCGGGGAGCTGCTCTGGCTGGCGATCCGCGAGGCCGCGGCCGGCGAGTATCCGCGCTCGATCTTCCGCGGGACGTTGCGCGACGCGATGGCGAATGCGATCACCGACCACGGGGAATCGCTGCTGGAGCTGTCGGAGGAGGGGCCTCGCCTGGTGATCTTCCTGCGCCACACCGGGTGCATCTTCTGCAGGGAGACGTTAGGCGACCTGCGCGCGCTGCGCGGCCAGATCGAGTCGGCCGGGGTCAAGCTGGCGCTGGTGCACATGGGGATGCCCGATGAGGGGGAGGCGCTGGCCGAGGACAACGGGCTCTCGGGAGTGGACATGATCGGGGATCCGCTGCGCGAGCTGTACCAGGCGTTCCAGCTCCCGCAGGGGTCGTTTGTCCAGCTCTTTGGCCCCAAGGTGGCGCTGCGCGGCTTCCTGGCGATGCTCAAGGGGCACATGCAGGGGTATTTCCACGGCGATGCATTGCAGCTCCCCGGCGCTTTCGTAGTTTCCAACGGTGCCATCCTGCGCTCCTATCGCCACACGCACGCCGGCGACCGCCCGGACTACCTCGCCCTGGCCACGGGGGCGTGCGACATCCCGCCGGGTGGGACGACGGCGGCCTGACGCTACCGCGGGGGCTCGGCGGTGAGCGCGACACGCACACTCTGGTTCGTCCTGGGCGACCAGCTCGATCCGCACTTCACGGTCCTCCGCCGTCACTTCGACAAGGCGCGCGACGTGGTGCTGATGGCCGAGGTGAGCGACGAGTCGCGCCACGTCCCGTCGCACAAGCAGCGCACGATCCTCTTTCTCGCGGCCATGCGGCACTACGCCGAACGGCTGCGCTCGAAGGGTGTCACGGTGCGCTACACCCGGCTCGACGACGTCGGCAACGCCTCGACGCTGGCCGGTGAGCTGCGGAGGGCGCTGGACACGCTGCAACCCCAGTCGCTGGCCATCGTGCGCCCGGGTGAATGGCGCGTGCTACGGATGATCGAGCGCGTGGCGGCGCAGCGAAAGCTCCCGCTCAGGGTGCACGAGGACCCGCACTTCCTGGTCACGCCGCAGGCGTTCAGCGCGTGGGCGAATGGTCGCACGGAGCTGGTGATGGAGCGCTTCTACAGGGCAGTGCGGAAGCGCTTCCGGATCCTGGTCACCGACGACGGTCGCCCCGAGGGCGGGGCCTGGACCCTACGCGCGGAAAGCAGGCCGCGCTTCGCGGGCAATCGCCCGCCGCTCCCGAAACGCGTGGTGCATACGCCGGATGCAACGACGCGCGCGGTGATCGCCTCGGTCGAGCGGTCGTTGGGCGACCTCCCGGGGACGGCGGCGGAGTTCAACTGGCCGGTGACGCGCGAGCAGGCACTGGCCGAACTGCACGACTTCGTGCGGCACCGCCTGGCGCACTTCGGCGACGACGTGGCTGACATGGCGACCGGGGCGCCGTGGATGCACCACTCGCTCCTCGCCGCCCCGCTCAACCTCAAGCTGCTCGACCCGCGCGAGGTGGTGCAGCTGGCGGTTGATGCCCACCGGCGCGGGGAGGCGCCCTTGCCGGCGGTGGAGGCGTTCGTGCGACAGGTGATCGGGCGGCGCGAGTTCATCCGCGGCGTGTACTGGCACGAAGGACAGGACTACGCCAGCCGCAACGCGCTGGGGCATCGGCGTGCGCTCCCCACGCTCTACTGGAGCGGCGAGACGGAGATGCGTTGCCTGCGCGAGGGCGTGGGCGGGGTGCTGCAGCACGGATTCGCGCACCACGCGCAGCGCCTGCTCGTCACCGGCAACTTCGCCCTGCTGGCCGGCGTGGACCCCAAGGAAGTGAGCGACTGGCACCTGGGAATGTTCGTGGACGGCGTCGACTGGGCGACGCTCCCCAACGCGTTAGGCAGCTCGCAGCACGCGGACGGCGGGACGGTGGGGACCCGGGCGCCCGTGGCCGGCGGGCGCACCATCGAGAAGCACTCCGACTACTGCGACGGCTGTCGCTTCGAGCCGGGGATGCGCACGGGCGACGACGCCTGCCCGATGACGACCTTCTACTGGGACTTCCTCATCCGCCACCAGGCGACGCTCGCCGCCAACCGGCGCCTGGCGAGCGCGCTCGCGCAGGTGGCATCGATGAGTGACGAGGTGAAGCGCGAGGTCACCGCGTGGGCGGCGGTGATGCGCAAGCGGCTGGGGGTTGTGGAGCGTTAGGGGAGCTCCATCGACACTACCGAGCGGCGGTTGGCGGGAGCGCGTCGGTGGGCGCGCGACGGCGACGGCCTGTGGCCGATGCGAGGACAAATGGGTCCCAGCTTTCGCTGGGAAGGTGGGGGGGGCGCAGCGGGGGGAGTGCGGCAGCGACGGTCGGTGGCCGATGCGAGGACAAATGGGTCCCAGCTTTCGCTGGGACGGTGGGGGGGGCAGCGGTGGGCGCGCGGCGGCGACGGTCGGTGGCCGATGCGGGGGCAAATGGGTCCCAGCTTTCGCTGGGAAGGTGGGGTGCGAAGCTGGGATGGTGGGCGTGCGAAGCTCGGAAGGTGGGGTGCGAAGCTGGGAAGGTGGGGTGCGAAAGATCGACGACGACCTGCGAATGTCTTCCGCGCCACACACGCCGCGTTAGGCGCTCCTCTACGCCGAGAACGTCAGCATGACCCGCGGCCCGCGCGCAAGGCGTGTGTAGAGGCGCGTCGCGGTCTCGGCGACGCGTGGGTCCTTGTCGCGACGGAAGGGGGAGATCAACGGCATCGCCGCCGACCCGCGCGCGGTCGCAACGGCCTCGAGTGAGGCGCAGCGGAACTCGCTGTCCAGGTTGGCCGCGGCGCTCACGGCCTGCGGCGACATGAGCGTCTTGATCAGCTTCTGCACAGCGTCCGGCGTGCCGAGCTTCCCGAGTGCCGCGACGATCTGGAGCTTCATCTCGAGATCGCCGTCGGCGTCCAGGGCGACGCCCAACTGTCGCGCGTTGGCCCCCTCGATGCGCGCCAGGAGGGCGGTGCTGGCAAAGTAGCGCACCGCATCCGACGGATCGTTGATGACGGTGTTGAGCGCCGCCAGCGCGTCGGGAGTCCGCAGGCGCGCCAGCGCCGACGATGCCGCAACTCGCCGGCGCTCGTCGTCGGACTCGAGCAGGATGGCGAGCGACGACTCCACGCCGTCGATGCGCATCTCTCCCAGCAACTCGGCGGCATTGCGCGCCACGTACCACTGTTCCGAATCGAGCGCCTGCATCAGCATGCTGACGCCGCAACGCAACCAGATCAGCGCATCGAAGTAGGCGCGCCGCTCGAACATGTCCTGCGATTCACACAGGTGCGCAAACAGCGCCTCGGCCCCCTCATCCCCCGCATGCGAGAGCACGCCGAGGAGTCGCTCGCGCCGGCGCGCCGAGGGGATGACCTGCGCCGTGAGCTTGAGCGCCATCGGCGAGATGAGGCGCTTGAGCGCGAGCTCCGCGGTGTGTCGCAAGGCGTCGTGCTGTGTACTGCGCTCGAACGACCAGATCGTGACGAGGACGGCGGCAATGGTGCGCGAGTCGCCACCTTCCAGCGCCTGCTCACCACGCGTTGCCAGCTTGGCCAGTGCCGACTCGGCGTGGACGTACTCGGCGCCGTCGCGAAGCGAGATGAGGAGTTCTGGCGGAAGGTTGGCCGTGATGTGTTCGTCATCGAGTTCGAAGGCGCCGATGAACTCGATGTTCCAGAGGCGCGAGTCGAGGGCCCGCGTCTCGATGGCCCGCCCCTCGTTCGCGTTGCGTGGCGTCGCGGCCAGGAGACGCGCCATCTCCAGCAGGTCACGCGCAGGCGTGAGCTGCCGGATGACGAGGCGCGCCACGCCATGTCCGAGGAGCGCCGACAGCAGCGCTTCGACCCCTGGCGTCTCGAATGTGAGCGTCTCCTCCAATCCGATGCGCAGTACGTCACCGTCGAGTTCGAGCGCCAGCGCCCGCCGGCGTGAGCGCGACTCCACGTCGCGCACGTGCGCGTCGCGCGCCGACGCGGTGTGCATCGCGTTGGAGACGCTCTGGATCAGGCGCGAGAGCGCCAGGACGTACTCTTTGCCGTCGTCGCTCGACATGACCTCGCCAATGGGAAACGGTCCGCGGGTGATTCTCGGCAGTTTTCGCAGCGAACATTAGCGGTTGCACACCAGCCAGTGCGCGCGAGCGCCGGCGCCCTTGCCCCACGCGGCTGGCGGGGGAGCCCTCCCGGGTTCTATCTGGTGGCGAGTCGCAGGACCGCCTCGCGTATGGCCGGCCATGTCACCGCGCGCGGTGACATGACCTCGTGGTGCGCCGCATTGGGGACCACGACGACGTCGACGCGGTCGCCGGCAGCACGCGCCTTGGTGGCCCAGGCCTCGAGGTTGGCGCGGGGCATGATGCGATCCGACTCGCCAGCCAGCATGACCTGGGGGACCCCTAACGGGAGCCAGCTGGAGGGGGAGGCGTCGCGCCAGCGGTCGGGGACCAGCGCGGCGGTGCCGCCGAGGAGCTTGGGAACGGTCCCTTCGCTGCAGATGGGGTCGACGTAGGTATTGAAGTCATAGAGGTCGCCGGGTCCGCCGAGTGCAACGACGCCCGCCAGCAGCAACGGCGAGGCGGCGTGCAGCGGCGAGGAGGCGGGGAGTTTACGGCGTGCGGCGAGCCAGAGCGCCATGTGGCCACCGGCGGAGTGGCCGATGGCGACGACGCGCGACAGGTCGAGCGGGTAGCGCTTCGCGATGCCACGCAGCGAGTCGGCCGCGGCGGCGACATCGAGAAAGGTCCCGGGCCAACCGCCGCCGGGGTTGTCGCGCCGGCGGTACTCGACGTTCCAGGTCGCCACGCCGGCATCGCGCAACGCGTCGGCCAAGGGGGCGGCGTTCCGCGCTGCAGCGTAGCCGTGGATCCAGCACCCGCCGTGGATGACGATGGCGACGGCGAAGGGTCCTTTCCCGTTAGGCAGGCGCAGCTCGCCGAACTGGAGCGAGTCGGCGCCGTAGGCGATCACGGCGTCGGGGGCCTTGCTGGGGAGGGCGTTGATGTCGGCGGGCCTCAGGAACTGCTGCGCACGGGCGGGAGTGGGCGTGGCGAGGGCGGCGATGAGACACAGAAGACGAGAGGACGGGAAGACGGGAAGACGAGAGGGCATGGGGGGGTGGGGGCGGGAACTCCGGGGGGGATGCTGTCCGGGGATCTTTCAATCCTTTCGTGCGGAGCGCGTTCGCGCCATGGGGTGCGAGAGGGGGAGAATGGCGCTAATGTCTGTGCGTCGCGTCTGCACCGTTCCCACCAGCGCTCGTCTCATGCCAAACAGGTTTGTCCGTACAGTCGTGGCCCTCGGCGCCGCGGTGTTCGTCCCGGCGCTCGTGGCAGCGCAGGGGAAGGCGAAGACTCCCGCCAAGGGCAGGGCCCCCATCTACACCGCCGGAGCGCTCACGCCGCACCAGCAGCTCACGCGCGAGATCTACAAGGAGCTGGTGGAGATCAACACCGGTGTGGAGACGGGGAACGTGACGACGGCGGCCGAGGCGATGCTCAAGCGGTTGAAGGCCGCGGGGATTCCCGACAGCGACCTGTTCATCGGCGGGCCCAACCCGAAGAAGCACAACCTGGTGGCGCGCATCCACGGCAAGGGAGGAGCTAACGCGGGGAAGCCGATCCTCCTCCTGGCGCACATCGACGTCGTGGAGGCACTCAAGGCCGACTGGTCGCCCGACCTGGACCCGTTCGTCTTCCTTGAACGCGACGGCTACTTCTACGGGCGCGGCACGGCGGATGACAAGGCGATGGCGTCGATCTTCGTCGCCAACGTCTTCCGCATGAAGCAGGAGGGATACGTTCCCGACCGCGACATCATCATCGCCCTCACTGCCGACGAGGAGAGCGGGCCGTTCAACGGCGTCGACTGGCTCACGAAGAACCATCGCGACCTGGTGGATGCGGCGCTGGTGATCAACGAAGGAGGGGGAGGGACGCTACGCAACGGGAAGCAGCTGTTCAACACGGTGCAGGCTGCAGAGAAGATCACGACCAACTTCACGTTGCGCGTGACCAATCGCGGCGGCCACTCCTCGGTCCCGCGCGACGACAACGCCATCACGCAGCTGGCGGACGCGCTCTCGAAGGTGGGGCGCCACCGCTTCGCGGTGCAGTTGAACGAGGTAACGCGCGCCTTCTTCTCGCAGACCGCTGCGCTGGAGACGCCGGCGGTGGGACAGGCGATGAAGGCGCTGGTCGCCAACCCGTCGGATGCTGGTGCGCTGGCGGTGCTGGAGAGCGACCCGCGCTACAACGCGATGCTACGCACGAGCTGTGTCGCCACGCAGCTCGCCGGCGGGCACGCCTCCAACGCCCTTCCGCAGCTGGCCGAGGCCAACATCAACTGCCGCATCTACCCGACGAGCAGCGCCGCCGAGGTGCGGGCGGAACTCGAGCAGGTGGTTGCCGACTCGAACGTGAAGGTGATCATCCGCACGCAGCGCTCGGCGACGCCGATGACCACGCTGGCGCGCGAGGTGATGGGGCCGGTGGAGCAGATCACGCGCGAGATGTGGGGCGACATCCCGGTGATCCCGACAATGAGCACCGGTGCGACCGACTCGCGCTTCTTCCGCGCGTTAGGGATTCCGTCGTACGGGGTGTCGGGATTGTTCAGCGACCCGACGGTCGACGCGCGGGCGCATGGGCGCGACGAGCGGATGGGGGTGCGGAGCTACTTCGAGGGGCAGGAGTTCCTGTATCGGCTGACGAAGGCGTTGGCGTCGAATACGTCGATACAGTAGGGCGGAGGGGGACGCCCCTACCTCATCGTCCCCCCTTCCACCCACACCCTCCCCCCCACCCTCACCGTCGCATCGGTGAAGAAGTTCCAGCGCACGTAGCCGCCGGTGACCTTGCCGCCGAGTTCGGAGTTGTCGCCTAACGACAAGCGCACCACGCCGGCGCCGTATCCGTAGTAGGGGATCCAACGCTCGCCCTTGTCCGGGATGGCGAGCAGCGGGTTGAAGCCGAGCGCGAACTCGCGGAAGGAGCGTCCGGCGGGGCCGGCGGTGGCGAGCTCCTTGTCGATGCCCTCCTTCCCCGTGCGGGCGGTGAAGGTCGTGAGCTTCCCCTTGGCGAAGGTCATGACCAGCCCCTTCACGGCGACGCCTCCCCAGGTGCCGTCGGGGAAGGCGATCGTCCCATTGACGCTTTCCTCGATTGGGGCAACGCGGATGGCGCCGGCCGGGAGTTCGACTTCGCGATCGATGAGGACCTTGCCGCCCCGCGCGTGCGCGGCGGAGGCGTTGCCGTCCTGCCTGGTCACGACGCGGTCGCCAATGCGAAAGGTCAGGTCGGTCCCGCCCGGCGTGGTGACGCGCACCGGGGCAGCGCGCATTGCCGACTCGAAGTCGCGCTGTGCCTTGGCGAGGGCGGCGTAGTCGGTCTGCTCGAGGACGCGCTGGTAGAGTGCGGCGAACGCCGGCGCGGTGGTCAGCAGCTCGCCGGTGGGCGCGTACGCGCCAGCCCAGTGGAAGTGCACCGTGCGCACGCCGCGCGCCGGCTTGGCGTTAGGCGCATCTCGCAGGATGCGCTGCAGTGCGTCGTACGCGGCATCGGTCGGCGCGGCGCCGGGGAGCATGATGCCGAGGTCGACGGAGGCGAGGTACGAGACCAGCTGATCGGCGCTCTTCCCAGCGGCGCCGCGGGTGAAGTCGGTGCTCCAGGTGGCCGGCGCCGTGCCGCGCACCGCGATGACGCCGAGGTCCGTCGCCCCCGCCGCCCGGATCGCGGCGCGCAGCGGGGCGACCACCCCGTCGGCCTGCCCAGGCTCGGCGACCATGAGGACGCGCTCGCCCGTGCCCAGTTGCATCTGCCGAACGATTGCGGCTACCGTCGCGGGCCAGCTCGGCGGCGGTGATGGTGCAGCTGGCGGCTTGGAAGACTGGGCAGCGGCCAGCATCGGGGCGAGGGCCATGACGGCGAAGGTCAGGGAGTGGCGCATGGCGAGTTTGTGTGATTCGGGCGTGGGGGGTTGGGTTCGGCACGTCGCGCGGCGCCGGTGGTTAGGCGTGGTGCAGGCAAGACTGCACAAGCTCGACACGGAGGTACACGGAGGCACCACGGAGGTTGAAGGCGCGTCGCGGCACTCCTGCGTTTCCCTCCGTTTCTCATCCGTGTCTCCTCCGTGTCGTGCTTTGGTTGTCGCGGTCACCGGCGCCCAAGGCGGCCGATCGCGGGTGTATCGAGGGCAAATGGATCCCAGCTTTCGCTGGGAAGGTGGGCGTGGGGGCTGGGTTCGGCGCGTCGCGGCACTCCTTCGTTTGATTGCGTGTCTCCTTCGCGCGCTTCCGTGTCTGCTTCGTGCGCCTTCGTGTCTTCTCCGTGCGCTTCCGTGTCTCCTTCGTGCGCTTCCGTGTTTCCTCCGTCGTCCTCCGTGTTTCCTCCGTGGTCCTCCGTGTCGTGCTTTGGTTGTCGCGGTCACTGGCGCGCCAGGCAGCCGATCGCGGGTGTGCCGAGGACGAATGGATCCCAGCTTTCGCTGGGAAGGTGGGCGTGGGGGGCTGGGTGCGGCACGTCGCGGCACTCCTTCGTTTGATTGCGTGTCTCCTTCGTTTGATTGCGTGTCTCCTTCGCGCGCTTCCGTGTCTGCTTCGTGCGCCTCCGTGTTTCCTCCGTGGTCCTCCGTGTTTCCTCCGTGGTCCTCCGTGGTCCTCCGTGTTTCCTCCGTGGTCCTCCGTGTCGTGCTTTGGTTGTCGCGGTCACTGGCGCCCGAGGCGGCCGATCGCGGGTGTGCCGAGGACAAATGGATCCCAGCTTTCGCTGGGAAGGTGGGCGTGGGGGCTGGGTTCGACGCGTCGCGGCACTCCTTCGTTTGCTTTCGTGTCTCCTTCGTTTGCTTCCGTGTCACCTCCGTGCGCCTTCGTGTCTCCTCCGTGCGCCTCCTTGTCGCCTCCGTGCGCTTCCGTGTCTCCTTCGCGCGCTTCCGTGTCTCCTTCGTGCGCCTCCGTGTTTCCTCCGTGGTCCTCCGTGTTTCCTCCGTGGTCCTCCGTGTCGTGCTTTGGTTGTCGCGGTCACCGGCGCGCCAGACAGCCGATCGCGGGTGTGCCGAGGACAAATGGATCCCAGCTTTCGCTGGGAAGGTGGGCGTGGGGGCTGGGTTCGGCGCGTCGCGCGGCGCCTGTGGTTAGGCGTAGTGCGGGCAAGAGAGCAGAAGCTGGACACGGAGGTTCACGGAGGGTTCACGGAGGTACACGGAGAAGAGCGTTCACCACGGAGGCACGGAGGACACGGGATCGGCTTGCCGGATGAGTGCGTGCGGTGCCTGGCTTTCCTGCGGGCCTTTTGGTCGAACTGGTACCGCTTCCCATCGTCGTCGCGGCATCCCTCCGTGCTCCTCCGTGCCTCCGTGATGAACAGCTTCACACCGTGAACCCCCGTGCGACCTCCGTGAAGCTCCATTTCATCCCCCCCTCGCCACTCACCCCCCACGCTCGCCACGGACACCCTTCCCCCACGCCCCCCTCCCCCGAGATTGTCCCCCACCCCCCACCCGCGCCACCCCCTCTCGTCTTCTCGTCCCCAACCTTCGCTGGGGCAGGCCTCTCGTCCTCTCGTCATCTCGTCCTCTCGTCTTCTCCCATACGCGCCATGGATTCCCTCGCGCTCGCCCACCTCATCCGCACGCGTCAACTCTCGGCCGCAGAGGCCGTCGACGCGGCGATCGCGCGCATCGAGCAGCTCAATCCGCAGCTCAATGCCGTCGTGTATCCGATGTTCGATCAGGCGCGACAGTTGGCATCACGCCCGCTGGCCGATCCGGCGGCGCCGTTTGCCGGGGTGCCGTTTCTCATCAAGGATCTCCTCACCGCATACGAGGGTGAACCGATCGCCAGCGGATCGAAGCTCTACCACGGATACCGCGCCCCGCACGACTCGGAGCTGATGCGCCGCTATCGCCAGGCGGGGGTGATCGTGCTGGGGAAGACGGCGACGCCGGAGTTCGGGCTCACGCCGTACACCGAACCCACGGCGCATGGCGTCACGCGGAATCCGTGGGACGTGACGCGCACCTCTGGCGGCTCGAGCGGTGGATCGGCGGCGGCGGTGGCGAGCGGGATGGTGGCGATGGCGGGAGGCGGCGACGGCGGCGGGTCGATTCGCATTCCGTCATCGTGCTGCGGGATCTTCGGCTTCAAGCCCACGCGGGGGCGAGTCCCGACCGGCCCCGACGACGGCGAGCTGTGGGGAGGCGCCGTGAGCGAGGGGGTGCTCACCCGGACGGTGCGTGACTCGGCGGCGATGCTCGATGCCATCGACGGCGAGGATGTGGGAGCGCCATACGCCGCGCCACCCAAGGCGCGCGCCTTCCTCGACGAAGTGACGACCGAGCCTCCCCCGTTGCGCATCGCCTTCACCGATGCGCCAATGCTGGGGCACGGCACGCACCCCGACTGCTCGGCCGCGATGCGCGACGCGGCAGCATTGCTCCAGTCGTTAGGCCACCACGTGGAAGAAGCGGCGCCCGCGGTGGATCGCGACCGCTTCAACGAGGCCTTCGTCACCATTGTCTGCGGCGAGGTCGTCGCCGACCTGCACGATGCGACGGCGCGCCTCGCGCGCACCGCCACGCGCACCGACGTGGAGTTGGCCACCTGGGGATTGGCAATGCTTGGACACGCGGTGAGCGCCGGCGAGTACGCCATCGCGCAGCGCTATCTCCAGCGTGCGGCGCGCGGCCTGGGATCGTTCTTCGAGCGCTACGACCTCCTCCTCACGCCAACCCTGGGCATGCCTCCCGTCCCGCACGGCGCGCTGCAGCCGAAAACTGGCGAGGCACTGATGCTGCGTGTCTTTGGGGCGCTGCATGCCGGCGGCTTGATGAAACGCCTCGGCGCGGTGTCGCAGGCTGCGGCAACCGTGTTCGACTTCATCCCCTATCCCCCGTTGTTCAACGTCACCGGGCAGCCGGCGATGTCGGTGCCGCTCTGGTGGAACGGCGAAGGGTTGCCGATCGGCGTGCAGCTGGCGGGGCGCTTTGGCGACGACGCGACGCTCTTCCGCGTGGCCGGGCAGTTGGAGCGCGCGCGCCCCTGGGCCACGAAGTGGCCGTCCGTGAGCATGCCGTGGTAGCGCGCCGTGGCAGCACGGTGTGAGGGCGCGCCATCGCCTCCTGAGCGACGCGCGATGCCGCGGCGGCGCCCCCGTCGGCTTGACTCGGCCTGATGCATGTATTAGCTACATGTACACTCAGCAGGAGTACATGCATGACACCCACACCGCGCAGGGTTCGCGAGCCCGTGCAGGCCTATCTCGAGACCGATGACGCCGAGCTGCTCGCCTCGCTCGCCGAACGCTTGTCGGTGTCCAAGGCCGAGGTGATTCGACAGGGGATCCGACGGATGGCGCAGGAGCTTGAACTGGCGCAGCGCCCGGGGGCCGGGCTCTCCGGGCTGCTGGGTTCGCTCGATGTCGCACGCGACGTCCCCCCCGACCTGGCGGCGCGCCACGACGAGTACCTGTACGCCGAGCCGTCAGCACCAACGCAGCTGCGCCGTGTGAGCGGCCCGTCGAAACCCGCCAGCTCGTCCGCAACGTCCACAAGGAAGGGAAATGCCCGCGGTCCGCGTAGCCGTTGACACGGGGGCGTTGCTGGCGCTGGCCAGCACGCGTGACCAGTACCATGCGCGCGCGCGGCGGACGCTGCTGCGACTGCAGCAGCAACGCGCGCATTTCGTGAGCCATGCGCTGGTGCTGGGCGAGGTACACGGTCACCTGTTACGGCGACTTCCGCACGCCGAGGCGCGGCGCGTGGTACTCGGCTTGTTGCGCGATCCCGCTTTCGAGTGGCGCGAAGTGGGGCGCGACCTGCTGAGCCGGGCGATGGCGGGGTGGATGGAGCGCTTCGGCGATCAGCGCTTCTCCCTCACCGATAGCGTCTCGTTCGAGGTGATGCGCGAGGAGGGAATCGCTTCGGCGTTCGCTTACGACCAGGACTTCATCACCGCCGGCTTCACGCTCGAGCCGTAGCTCGCCGTCGCACGAACGGAGAGAGGGCCGCACCCCCCGGAATTTCGGGCGCGGCCCTCTCAGCGTTCCACTCCGTGTGGTGCGGATGTGTGAGCGGGGTTCCTTTCGAGGCATCGAATGCCGGGTGCCTCACCTCACGACGGCACCGCGTTCAGATCGTGCCGGGGGGACCGGACGAATCATGACGTGGTGCGCCGCCGGCCCAGAGATGAGGCGAGTCCCGGCGTTCGACGCTTTTGCTGCGTGCGGCCAACGTCCAGACGTGTCCTCGGCCACTGTGGTGATTGCGCTCGCCGCCCGGCGGCGAACGCGAGCGGCGCCGTCCCCCGGCGCGCGCGTCCTCTTGCACACACCATGTCTTCGTCATGCGGCCCTCTTATGGTTGAGCCCGCGGCTACCTGACGGCGCGCCACGAACGCTCCCACGCTACACGCGAGGTGCCGATTCCTCTGTGACGTGATGCCACACGTGAATGTGAGAAGACGAGAAGACGAGAAGACGAGAGGACGAGGTCGCTGGCGGGTGCCGGCTTGGTCGCAGGGTGTTTGTCGTCTCGTCCCCAGCCTTCGCTGGGGCAGGCTTCTCGTCTTCTTTCTTCTCGTCTTCTCGTCTTCTCGTCTTCTCGTCCTCTCCCGCTACGGATTCAACCAGTACGCCAGCTTCACCAGCAGCGTATTGTCGGGATGCGCACGGAAGAGGTCGCGATAGTCGCGGGCGAAGTCGAAGCCGCGCCCCAGCACCTGATCGCGCAAGCGACCCTGCTGCCAGACCACGAAGAGCGTCGAGCCGGGACGGTACTCCCACCGCACGACGGCGTTGGAGTTGAACTGCTTGTACGAGAAGCCATCGGGGTTGCTGCTGCCGCCGTACGGCTTGTAGCGGTCGCGATATCGCGCCGCGCGCGGGTCGCGGAGTTCGCGCCAGTTGTCGAAGTCGCCCGTGCTGACGAAGGGTTGCGTGTACAGCTGCAACGACAGCGTCGGCGACGCGGTGAAGTTCACGCGCCCGGTCATCGAGAGCGTGGACTGGTCCAGGTGGGCGAAGGTGAAGTGCGTGGTGTCGCTGAACGCCGAGCCGTAGTTCGCGATCCACTGCTGGTCGTCGTTGCGGTGCGTGTACTGCGCCTCGACCCCCATCGAGAATCGGGAGGCGATGCGCAGGTCACCGCCCAGGGTGGTCGCATAACCGTACGAGCGGCGGTCGTCGCCCACCCCAGTCGCCAGGAGGAGCTTGGGAACGAAGGGGAGCCGCGGGTCGCCGGTGATTGACCAGTTGACGTCATACTTGGCCGACTGGCGCACCGCCGGACCGCCGCGCGCGCAGGCGACGCAATGCGCGTTGCCGTAGTCGTTCACCGAGACGCTGAGGGTGGAGATCCACGAGTTCGGGAGCTCCCACAACGCGGTGACGGCGATGCGATCGCCGCTGGGGAGCCCGCCGGTGGTCCAGTGATGCTCGGTGGCGACGTTGAGGGTGCGGCGGCGGTAGAAGGGTCCCGGGCGCAGCGCCTGCCACGTCATGTCGTTGCGAATGGAGGCGTCGTTCACCGTGGGGACGAAGCCCAGGTCATTGAGCTCGAGCCCGGCCGAGGCGCGTCGCAAGTAGGTGTTCCAGCGCACGGCGCCGCCGATCTTTGAGAGTGACGCGGCCATGACATGCCCGCCTAACGAGGTACGCGTGCTGTCGAAGTGCTCCTCATGGTCGGGACGCTGGTAGAAGTGCACGCTGTTGAGCTGCGTGCGCGCGATGGCCTGGCGCGACCCTTCCACCGAGTTGAGTCCCGTATAGGCCATCAGCTCCCACTGGTCCTTTCCGAAGCGGTGGAACCCCTGCAGCAGCGACGTATAGGCCGCGCGCCGGAGATAGGGATCGGTGTCGGCGTCGAGGTTGCGATTCACGGCGCCGAACATGGCCCCCAGCTGCGACCGCCCAGCGCGCATGTCCTTCACGAGACGCCCGACGAAATAGTTGGTCTGCGGCTCGATGGTGCTCCCGCTCACCCCCTCCTCGCGACTGGTGATCGCGTCGAGGATCCCCACCTGCCATCCGTTGCTCAAGCGCCCGGTGAACTTCGACGCGCCGAGGATACTGGTCCCCGACGCGTCGAGCGCGGAGGCGCGCAGCTGCGGGGTGCGCCCAATGCGGCGCGTGTAGAAGACCCCCTCGCACGGACCGCCGCACTTGAAGAGTCCAACGCCTTCCTGGAAGAAGGGGCGCCGTTCCTCGAAGCGGACCTCGAAGGCGCTGAGGTTGAGGACCGCGGGATCGACCTCCACCTGGCCGAAGTCGGGGTTGACCGTGGCGTCGAGCGTGGCATTGGCGGTAATGCCGTACTTGAGGTCGACGCCCCCCGTCACCTTTTGCGGGTGGCTCCATCCGCCGGTGGCCGGCTCGGTGACGTTCTTGGTGAGGAGGTAGGGGAGGACCTCGAGGCGCGAGCTGCGCTGGATGCCGCCCAGCCCCTCGAGCGTGCCGAGCTGCGAGGCAAGCGTGCTGCGCGAAGTCCGGTACGCCGGCCAGGCGACGCGCTCGTTGCGCCTGGCGATGTCGCGCCACACGCCAAAGCCGAAGGCGCGCGCGCCGGGATTGAAGCGGAGTTGCGAGAAGGGGACCTTGAACTCGGCCACCCACCCTAACGAGTCGACGGCGGCCGCACCGTCCCACACGCCGTCCCACGACATGTCCTCGACAACGTCGCTGTAGATCGAGGCGTCGCGCTTGACCCCGGCGGGGTTGAGCATGAGCTCGATGGCAGTGCGCCGGTCGAGATAGCCGTCGACGATGATCTTGAGCTGGTCGGAGTTGGTGCGCACGTCGCGCCGCGACAGGAGCGAGACGATGGAGTCGGGGTGCGGGTCGAAGGCGCGGACCACGACGTACAGGTTGCGGTCGTCGTAGATGGCACGCACCTCGGTGCGGAACGAAGCCTCGCCGTCTTCCTGCGGGGAGAACTGCTTGAAGTCGTCAATGGGCGGGGCGTCGATCCAGGCGGGATCGTCGTCGCGCCCGTCGATAACCGGCGCCGAGCGGGCGCGGACCGCGCGCGCGGTGTTGAGCGCGTTGTTGGGCGGCGCGCTCGGCACCTTGTTGTAGGCGCCAGTGCCACCGGCAGCGCGAACGGCCCCCGAAGGCGTCGCACGCGACACATCGAGTGCGCCGTCCTGTCCACCTGCCACCGACGGGAGAGCGACGACGACCATCAGACAGGCCAGGGCCGACAGCAAGGGGCGCGGCAGCGCGCGCATGCGCGGACCGGGGAGGGCGAGTGATCCGGCGCAGCGCGCGCGAACGTGCGACATGCAGTGGCGACGACCGAGGGGGGAGACAACGAAGGCGCCACCATTCGGCGGCGCCTCCTTCTACGCCCGAGCCGGGCACTTTGTTAACGAGTGGGGTGAGTCGTGCAGCGCCACTCGCCGCGCGCGAACGTCACCCTAACCGCCCTCGGCGTCGCGCTGCGCCTGCCGGGCGCTGGCGCGCACTTCCTCGAGGACGAGGAGCAGGTCGTCGAGACGCGCGGTGTCGACGTCGACGAGCGTTTCATCCGTGGCGGCAGCAACCGAGGGATCCAGCTCGACCAGTACCTTGAGCCCCGCCTCGGTGATGCGGCAAAAGACCTGACGCCGGTCGCTCGATGCCCCGCGCTCGCGTCGCACCAGGCCCGAGGCCTCGAGTTTGTCGATGAGGCGCGTGATTCCGGCCGCCTCCTCGATCATCCGCTCGCGAATGGTCAGTGTCGGGAGCCCTTCGTCGCCCGCGCCGCGCAGGATGCGCAGCACGTTGTACTGCGCCAGCGACAGGTCGTGCGCTTCCACCACCTTGGCGACTGGGCGCTTGACCACGGCGGCGGTACGCAGGAGGGCCAGGAACACCTCCTGCCGCTTGCTCTGGAAGGGACGCCGCTGTTGCAGCTCTTCCTGAATGGAGGTTCGGCGCTGCGTCATTGAGGGTCCGGATGAAGTGCCCATGAGCCCATGCTAGCCCCGTGGCGCCGGACGCACGAGGGAGGAGTCCCCCCAGTTGCGTCGGGCGCTTGCTGTAGCCGTTTAGCCTACACGCGTGAAGCATCCACATCGCACGCACATGGCAGCGTCCATCGATCGCCGGCACGCCCCCCACCCCGAATTGCAGCTGCACGAGGTCCGGATCGGCCCTCGTGCCGGGCGCGGGCCCCGCGTCAGCTCCACGACGCGGCGTCGAGCGCCAGCACCGTGGCCAGGAGGACGTTTGCCCCGTTGGTGATGTCGCTGGCCTTCGAGAACTCCTTGGGCGAGTGCGAAATGCCCCCCACGCTGGGAATGAAGATCATACCTGCCGGGCACAGTTTGGCCATGTGCTGCGCGTCGTGGCCGGCGCCGCTCGGCAGGTACTTCGTGGTGAGCTTGAGGGCGTGCGCGGCACCTTCCACCGCCTGCTGCACGCGCGGGTCGCACAGCGCCGGGAGCGCCTGGTGCAGGTCGGTGTAGGCAAAGGTGGTTCCCGTCGCCTCGCCAATGGCCGTTGCTTCCCTCCGGATTTGCTCGGCGAGGCGATCGACCTTGGCGCGATCGAGGTCGCGCACCTCGAGCGAACAGACCACCTTGCCCGGAATCACGTTAGGCGCTCCGGGAAAGGCCTGGATGCGCCCCACCGTCCCCACCTGGCGCCCGGGAACGCTGCGCACCACACGGTTCACCATCTCGGTGAAGCGCGCCGCCGCCAGCAGCGCGTCGTGCCGGTCCGCCATTGCCGTCGTCCCGGCGTGGTTCTGGAAGCCGGTGATCGTCACTTCCCACTGCCCGATCCCGACGATCCCCTCCACGACCCCGATATCCAGCTTCTCGCGGTCGAGGTTTCCTCCCTGCTCGATGTGAAGCTCCACGTACGCGGCCACGTCGCCCGGTTGCCGCGTCACGCTCGCCAGCTTCGACACGTCGCCCCCAAGAAAGGCAATCCCGTCGCCGATGGTCTTCCCGCTGCTCGCCTTGAGCGGGAGGTCGCTCGCGTGCAGCTGACCGATGAGGGCGCGACTCCCGAACGTCCCCCCTTCCTCGTTCTGGAAGACGACGACCTCCAGCGGGTGGCGCGTCGTGATCCCCTGCTCCGAGAGCGTCTGCGCGACTTCGATGGCGCCGAGCGACCCCACGGTGCCGTCGAAGTTCCCCCCCTCGAGCACAGAGTCGACGTGCGAACCAAAGACGATCGGTTTGCGCGACGCATCGCTCCCCGCTCGCCGCCCCCAGATGTTGCCGGCGGCATCGACACTCACGGTAAGCCTGGCGTCGCGCATGAGCCCCATCACGTACGCGCGCCCCTGCTTGTCGGCCTCCGAATAGGCAACGCGCGACACGCCGCCAAACGGGTTCTTCCCGAACTCCGAGAGCGCCGCGAGATGCGCGTTGAGCCGCTCGCCGTTGACGAGCGGGGCGAGCGCGTCAGCGCGCGTGCTGGATCGGCGTGGAAAGCCGACGCGCCCGGCGTACTCGCCGACGCCGTCCAGACGACCTACGCCGTCCAGGCGACCAAAGGCGAGCGCGCCGAGCGCTGAGAGAGAAGTTCGGGTGAAGTCGCGACGCCGCATGGTGGGGGAGTCCGTTCGGGACCGTTGGGGTGAGTCCCACAATGTGCGGCGCCGCGGCTCGATCTACCACTCTACATAACCGACGATCTTGTCCTTGATCATGATCGCGCGATCCGGGACGACGGTCCCCGCGGCCAGATGGCAGCCATCGACGTAGGCGCGCGTCCCGATGGTGACGCCATTGCCGACCTTGGAGCGGAAGAGGACGGCCCAGTCCTTCACGGTGACGTCGTCGCCGACCTTGGTGATCTCGTGCGGCTCGGCGGCATCGTCGGGACCGCCGTGCAGCACCACGTGGTAGCCGAAGTCGATGCGCTGGCCCACCTCGAGATCCGTGTGCTCGAGGGCGTGGAAGGTGACGCGATCCTGCAGGCGCGTGAGGACGCCGAGGCGAAAGTGCTCACCCTCGTCGGCGCGAATGGCGATGTTGCGCCCCACCTTTGCCTGCAGCGCCTCATACGGGTCGTCGAGCGAGACGGCGCCGATGATGCGGACGCGGTCGATATCCGGGTGCGCTTCGGGCTTGCCACCGAAGGTGGGGAGGTCGGCGTCGTGGTTGAAGTCGGAGTGGCCGGGGTCGCGCCCCACCCCCTTTACCTGCGTCGGCGAGGCGTGAAAGAGATCCGTGTAGCCAGCTGCGAATGCGGTGTTCACGTGCAGCACCCCTTCCATGAAGGCGCGGTCGCCCTCGGTCACCGCGGTGACCTTCCCCAGTTCGGGCTTGTCGGCCTCCGCCTGCGTCTTGATGAACTTCCCCGGGAGGACCTTGGTCCCGGCGTGGATCACGATTCCCGGGGCGATGCGCGCCAGGTGCCCGATGAAGGCGTCGGGCTCGATCATGGCGCCGTCGATGAAGGCGTTGAAGCCGATAAAGGCGGGCTTCCCCTTGGACGCGCCGACGGTCGCCGGCCCAACGATCGTGGCGCCGTGGGCAACGATGACGCGATCGCCGAGCATCACGAGCTTGCCGGAGACGGCGACGTTGTCCTGCAGGTTGGTCTCATCGCCGATGGCGATGGGGCCCTGCGAGCCGTCGAGCGAGACAAACGGGGCAATGTAGGAGCGGCACCCGATCATCACGCGCTCCGGCGACTCGACGCGTGCCGTGGGATCGACGAACGACGCGAAGCCCGGCCCCGCCGTCTCGGGGACGACCGGGCGCCCAGTGGTCACCGACGAGAGCGAGTTGCACGACGACGACGCGGCGCCAGCCGTAGCGTGCGCCGTAGTATGCGCCGACGCGTTGGCCGCGGCGTGCCCTTCCCCCGCCTTTGCGGCTGACGGCTTGGCGGCGGTCGACGACACCGGTGCCACCGCACCGTGCGATTCCTTGACCTTGGGCGGCGCCTTCTCCTCGTGATGCTGCGCGGACACGAGGCGCGGCGCGACGAAAATGGAGACGAGCACCGCCGCGGCAACGACGCGATGCGAGCGTGAACGCGGTGACGGGAGCAAACGCAGGAGTGAGCGCATTGGGGGACCGGTGTGTGCCGGCGGTGAGCACCGCCGGTGGGGTACGAGAGCAACCTTCGAGGCCTCTGCCCCGAGAGGTATCGGCAGTTTGCCCATGCCGACTGTACCGCCCCTCCCCTCTTCGTCGCCCGGCGTCGTTTCGTCCCGGTGGGCGGGGTCGTCCGTGGATTAGGCAGCTGCAATACCGCCCATTGGCAGCGCCTCATGTTTGGCGATCGCGGTGAACAACCGGTATGGCGCGGTCGAGACTAAGAGTCACCTCACAATTGCTGGCCGGCGCGCCGGTCGAACCCGCCCACACCGGCATCGGAGCGCGTTGATGCACCCCTCCTTCGCCCAGCCAATTCACGCCCTCCTCGGCGACGTACCGCTGCCTGACGCAGTGCGTGCCGTGCTGGAAGCGGCGAGCGCCACGTTGCACGACGCGGAACGCGAGCGCGCCGCCTCCGAGCGCGCGCTCGAGGAACTCTCGCACGAGCTGGAGCATCGCCTCGAGCAATCGCGCGCCACGGAGGAACGCTATCGCCTCCTCTTTGACCTGGGTCCCCTCCCTGCTTTCGTGCTGCGCCGCAGCGACCGCGTGGTGATGGACTGGAATGCAGCGGCGGAACAGACGTTCGAGTGGTCGAAGGCGCAGGTCGTGGGCGCGCCCATCGACGCCCTGGGGATCTGCCAGATGGGGTGCGCGATCGCGATGCGGCTGATGGGCGGGACGCGCTTCGATGCGCAGTTCATGGCCGAGACCACGCTGCTGACCGCACGCCGCGAGGAGGTCGTGGCCGAGGTGCAGGCGTTGGAGATCTCGCTGGGTGGCGTCGACGCGGTGCTGATGATGATGCGCGACGTGACGGCGCAGCGACGGGCGGAGCGCGCGGCGCGCGAGAACGCGGCGCGCTTCCAGGCCTTCTTCGATCACGCCGGGATCGCCGTGCAGCTACTCACGATCGACGGGCGCATCGAGCGGGCCAACCCGGCCTGCCGCAGCATACTCGGCTTTGCGCCTGACGAGATGGTCGGGACGTCGCTGCAGCGATTCCTGCATCCCGACGACGTGCTGGACGTTCCCGAGCTGTTCGCCGAGTTGGTGAGCACCGCGCGGGAGTCGGTCACGCTGGAGCGGAGGCTGTGCCGGCGCGATGGAAGCGTGGTGTGGGGGCTGCTGACCGTGGCGAGTGCCTCCACCGGTGATGCGCCGCGCCTGATGCTCATGCTGCAGGACGTGACCGAACGCAAGCGCATGGAGGAGGAGCTCACGCGCCAGGCGTTCGAGGACGAGCTCACCGGGCTGGCCAACCGCGCGTTGTTCCGCGACCGCCTGCGCCATGCCCTCGAGCGGCGCGCGCGGCACCACGCCGACGTCGCGGTCCTCCTCCTCGACCTGGACGGATTCAAGCGCGTGAACGACTCGCTTGGCCACGCCGCGGGCGACGCCCTGCTGCGCGTCGTTGGTCAGCGCATCGCCAACACGGTGCGGGCCGGCGAGACCGTGGCGCGCCTGGGCGGCGACGAGTTCGCCATCGTGATCGAGTCGGTGCGGGATGACGAGGATCCCCAGTCGCTCGCCGAGCGCCTGCTGCGGATCATCAGTGCCCCGATCACGGTGCACGGTCGCGAGGTGGCGGTGAACGTGAGCATCGGGATCGCCGTCGCCGAGCCCGGCGACGACGGTGACGCCGTCCTGCGCTCCGCCGATATCGCCATGTACTCGGCCAAGACGTCGGGCAAGCACTGTGCGCGCGTCTTCGACCCGTCCATGCACGAGCGGGCCGTCGTCTGGCTGGAGGTCGAGCAGGACCTGCGACGTGCGATCGTGAACCAGGAGTTCGAGCTGTACTTCCAACCGCTGGTGCGCCTGGGGAGCGGTCGTGTGCGCGGCTTCGAGGCGCTGCTGCGCTGGCGCCATCCCCGGCGCGGCCTCGTGTTGCCCGGAGAGTTCCTCACCGTGGCCGAAGAGACGGGCTTGATGATCACCATCGGCCGCTGGGTCCTGCATGACGCCTGCAAACAGGCGGCGAGCTGGCCCGACCTGGGCGACGGACTCCCCTCGGTGTCGGTGAACCTCGCGCCACGCCAACTGGAGAGCGAGATGCTGGTGGGCGATGTCCAGGGCGCGCTGACGCGCTCGGGGCTCGACGCCGCACGGCTGATCCTGGAGATCACCGAGGGGGAGATCATGCGCCACCCCGACACGGCGCTGGCGCGGCTCCGCGAGTTGAAGGCGTTAGGCGTGCGCGTGGCGATCGACGATTTCGGAACGGGCTACTCGTCGCTCTCGCACCTGCAGTACTTCCCGGTGGACGAACTCAAGATCGACCGCTCGTTCGTGTCGCGCATGGAGGATGGTGAGCGCGAGGCGTCGTTCGTGCGGACGATGCTGTCGCTCGCCCACTCGATAGGCGTCGAGGTGGTGGCGGAGGGCATCGAGCGCAACACGCAGGAACAGACGCTCACGGAGCTGGGCTGCCACACGGGACAGGGGTACCTGTTCAGCCATCCCGTGGGCGGGGAGAACGTGGTGGCGTGGCTGGCGCAGCATGCGAGCGCGCTGGCGGAGGTGAGCCGCTCGTCGCGCCCTGGTTATTGATTGCCGGTGCGACCCTTCGGGTGACGCTTGGCCGACGCGGGCGTCGAGGACTTTGCCGGCTTCGCGTTGCTGCTGTCGGACCCCTCGCCCCGCGTGGCGCGAAGGAGCGACGCCGGATCGACCGAAATGCGGCCGTAGCGCGCGATCCAGTGAAGGTGCGGTCCCGTTACCCGCCCCGTGGCACCGACCAGGCCAATGATGGCCCCTTGCTCCACCGTATCGCCCTCGGCGACGCGATGCTCGCTCAGGTGGAGGTAGGCGGTCACCAGCCCGTCGCCGTGATCGAGATAGACGACGTTGCCGCCCAGGTAGAAGCGATCGACGATGCGCACCACGCCGCGATTGGCGGCGCGAATCGGGGCGCCCACGCCGCCGGCGTAGTCGGTCCCCATGTGGCGTGAGGTGACAGTGCCGTTGAATTCGCGCCCGCGACCGAATGACGACGTGATGCGGCTGTCGCGCGGTGGACGGAAGGGGGCATTCCAGAGCGGCGGCGTGTCGTGCGAGTTTCGCGAGACTGCGGCCGCGCGTGCGGCTTCGCGATCGAGGCGCGCCTGCAGCGCGGAGTCAGGCTTGGCCGAGAACTCCGGCGCCACGCGCAGCTTCTCCAGTGGATACGAGGCCGCGGTGAGCGGGAGGGCGACGGTAATGGTGTCGGGAACCGCGGCGGGCGTGTCGCGCGGGCAGGTGAGGCGAAGGGCGAGCGCGCGCGCATCGATGGGAACAGCGGCGAGCGCGCGCCACGCGCCATTGTCCGCCGGTCGAAAGTGCAACGGTTCGCCGGCCACGCTCCCCGTCGGCGAGGCCGCGCCCCGCCACTCCGCCAGCTGCACCGTCACGAGTGTGCCCGGGCGCGCGCGCAGCGGCGCGAACGACACGGCCGACGCGGTGACGCACGCTGGCGACTGGGCGCTGGCGGTGCTGGCGGCGCCGACCGCGGTGACGGCGCCGCCGGCTGCAATGACCGCGAGCAGCGGGGTGCACGCCACGCGTGAGAGGCGTGGGCGCGGGATGACGAACGCGACGAGAGCTATCAGGAAGGCCATCTGCGAGACGCAACGCGCCGGGAAGCGATACCGAAGAAAGTATCGGTAGACGCTCGCGGGTCCAACCGCGCAAAGGGTGCTGCGGCGGGCGCTGACAGGTTGCGCCGACGCAGCGCCGACTCTCGGGCTACGAGACCTGCCGAGCGATGACGAGGATCCGACGTGGCACCAGGTGAGGGGTGGTGGGCGGTGCGAGTCGAAATGCAGACTGCCCCACGCGAACAAGTCGCACCCGCGTCCCGGACCAGCGCGTTCCCATGTCGACCACGCGAGTTACCGTGTGGCGCGGCGTCGCGGCGAGGCGTAGCTCGAGTCGTTCGTTGGTACGGAAGGTGGTGGCGTGCCGCTCCGAGTTCCCCGCCTCGATGCGAGGAAGGAAGACGAGGGCGAGCGAGGCTGCGCTGGCCATGATGCCAACGCCCCAGCGTCCACCCAGGCGCTGGTGGCGTGCGCGGTCGCGCGACGGGGCGGTGAGGCGGCGCACGCGCTCCACCAGCGGAGAGCCGTCGGCGCGCGCGGCGAGTGTCGCGCCCGCCGCATGGTACCGAGCGCCCGCCGGCTGGGCGGCGACCCACTCGGCGACGCGGGAGAGGGCACGCGCCAGGGCGAGCGGCTGCCGCGTGAGCTGGACGGCCCAGGCGTCGGCGGCGAACTCGCCCTCCAATTGCATCTGACGGCGCGCCACGCGGTTGAGCGGCTGGAACCAGGCCAGGCGCTCGAGCAATGCCGCCAGTTGCAACCACCGCGTGTCGTGCCGTACGACGTGCGCGAGTTCGTGGGCGAGCACCCCTTCCTGTTCGGCGAGCGAGAGGTCACGCAGCGCGCGCGACGGAAGGACGATCTCGCGCGATGAGATGGCGGCGGGGGCCCGAAGGGCATCGCTGGTGCTGAGGGCGACCGGGCGCCGCACCCCCGCCAGCGCGGCGAGCTGTCGCAGCGCCCCCGCCGCCAGTGAGGTCGACGCCACGCGTCGCCCGTCGAGCATCGGCATCAGCCGGCGCTGGCCCAACGCCATGCGCGCTACGAGCACCAGCGCCACGATCCCCCACACCGCAACAACCACCGCCGCGCGCGAGATGCTGAAGACCATCACACGGAGGGCAGAGCCGTCCATTACACCGACGGCAGAGCCGTCCATTACACCGACGGCGGAGCCGTCCATTACACCGACGGCGGAGCCGTCCAGTCCACCGACAAAGGCGCTGAGCAGCGTGACGGCTTGGGCGCTGCGCTCGCCTGAGCCGCGCGACGCCGATGCTGCGGCCGCACTCGATGCCGAACTGCGCTGCACCACCTGCAGCGCCGCCACGGAGCCGCGCGCCGCATCCGTCAGGCGCAATACGCGCCCCCTCGCCAGCGCCGGCGCCGCCACCTGCGCGGCCGAGGTCAGCACGCCGGCCACCAACGCCACGCGCCACATGGTCTGGCGCGCCGCCGGCGACCAGCCCAGCCACCGGATCGACGTCACAACCCACGCCGAGAGGAGGAGCACCGTGCTGTGCAGCGCGTAGGTCAGGAGCCAGGCGCCGGCCACGACGGCGCCGCTCCCACCAACACCTGCGAAGAGAATCGGCCAGCTAGCGTCCATTAGCCGACACGCGCTCCTCGGCGGCGGCGATGAGGCGCTTCACCTCGGCCAGGTCTCCCGGCTGGATGTCGCGTTCGACGATGAGGTGCGAGATGAGCGCCGCCGGACGTCCGGCGAAGAGCATCGAAGTCAGCTCACCGACCATCGAACGGCGCACCTCGGGCTCGGTCACCTCGGCCTCGTAGTGGAACTGCCGCCCCACGATCTGGTGGCTCACCACGCCTCGCTTCTCGAGACGGGAGAGGAGCGTCGCCACGGTCGTCTGTGCCAGCGAACGTTCGGGTAGGAGTCCCTCCTGCACCTCGACGACGGTCGATGAACCACGCGCCCAGAGGATCCGCACGATGGCGAGCTGGAGGTCGGTGAGGGAGACGTGGGCTTCCATGGATCTTGAGAAGACGAGAGGACGAGAGGACGAGAAGACGAGAGGACGAGAGGCGTGTATGGGGTCTGACACTTGTGGTGGGGGGAGCGTTTACCCTGGGGGGCGAAGCAGAGAAGGGATCGATCTCCGGCTCGCCAGAAGTGGCCCCAACTGCTAGCCTTGCCCGCTGACGTTTCCTCGTCTTCTGGCCCCGGTTTTCGCTGCTCGCTTCGCTCGCATCTTCTCGTCCTCTCGTCCTCTCGTCCTCTCGTCCTCTGCCCCTCGAGCCCACCACCGGCCACCCATGGCGTTGGGTCCCTTCGCTCTACTTCGCGCAGGGGCTGCCGTACGTCGTGGTGATGACCGTATCGGTCGTCATGTACAAGCGGCTGGGGATCAGCAACGCCGACATCGCGCTCTACACCAGCTGGCTCTATCTCCCGTGGGTCATCAAGCCGCTGTGGAGCCCGGTGATCGAGCTGTACGGGAGCAAGCGGTGGTGGACGGTGACGACGCAGTTCGGCGTGTCGGCGGCGCTGGTGGCGGTTGCGCTCGCGTTGGGGTCGCCGGCGTTCTTCGCGTTGACGCTGGCGGTGCTGTGGGTAATGGCGCTCACGTCGGCCACGCACGACATCGCCTGCGACGGATTCTACCTGTTGGGGCTCCCGACGCAGGAAGCCACCGCGTTTGTGGGGGTGCGCAGCACGGCGTACCGGCTGGCGATGATCACGGGCCAGGGGGCATTCGTGGTGCTGGCGGGGTGGTTGGAGTCACTGACTCCCGATGCGCCGCGCCATGCGTGGGCCATCACCTTTGCCGCGCTCGCAGCGGTGATGACGATCCTCGCCACGTGGCATCGCGTCATCCTGCCGCGACCGGCGAGCGACGTGGCGGCGGGGCGTGTCGCGACGAGCGATGTGGAGCGACTCTCGGGGGCCAGTGATGTCGAGGGGGGCCGCGACGTTCCGCCAGCCGCAACGCCGTCGTTCTTCTCGGTCTTCGCGTCCTTCTTCCAGCGCCCGGGGATCACGTCGATCCTCGCCTTCCTCCTGTTGTACCGCTTTGCCGAGGCGCAGCTCGTGAAGCTGGTGACCCCCTTCCTGCTCGACGCGCGAGCCGACGGCGGGCTGGGGCTCACCACGAGCGAGGTCGGCGTGGCCTACGGGACGTTCGGCGTGCTCGCGCTCACCGGCGGCGGATTGTTTGGCGGGTGGCTTGCCTCACGCCACGGGCTCAAGCGCCTGCTCTGGCTCTTCGTGGTCGCCATCCACCTCCCCGACCTGATCTTTGTCTGGCTCGCGTATGCGCAGCCGGCGTCGCTCACGGTCATCTCGGTGGCCGTGGCGGTGGAGCAGTTCGGCTACGGGTTCGGCTTCACGGCGTACATCCTGTTCATGATGATGGTGTCGCGCGGGGCGCAGCAAACGGCGCATTACGCCATCTGCACCGGCTTCATGGCGTTAGGGATGATGCTCCCCGGAATGTTCGCCGGCGCGCTGCAGGAGCGGCTGGGCTACCAGCACTTCTTCCTGTGGGTGATGCTGTCCACGGTGCCGGGGTTCGCGGTAGCGGCGTGGGTGCGGGTGGAGGAAGGGTTCGGGCGGAGAAGCTAGAAGCGCGGGAATCGCTGGAAGAGCTGGACGGGGGGAAAGCTTGCCCCAGCGAAGGCCGGGGGGAGACGGGAGTGCGCGCCTTGGCGTCGTCCAGCAGCTTGGTCCTTTGCGCCGAGTCGACGAGGAGACCATTGAGGACCACCGCGTGGATCCTCTCCGTGTTCGCGATGTTCTCGAGCGGGTTGGCATCGAGGACGACCAGGTCGGCGAGCTTCCCCGCCTGCACCGTCCCTAACGAGTCGGTGGCGTTGAGGTAGCGCGCCGGGTTGAGCGTGGCGGCCTGCAACGCCTCACGCGGTGTGAAGCCGGCAGCCACGAGGTTGCGCAGCTCTTCGTGCAACGAGAAGCCGGGGAAGATGTACGGATTGGACAGGTCGGTCCCAGCCAGGAACTGCACCCCCGCCTTGTGCAGCAACGTCACGATCTTCTGCTGCTCGGCGAACACTTCCTTCCGCACCGCCCAGTCCTGCGCGGTCATCATGCGGAAGCGGAAGTCGTTCTTCGGATTCCACCCGGCGGTGAAGAAACGCGGCACGTACGCCATGCGCGGGTCGGCGGCGAGCGTGCTGTCGTCGAGATAGGCAATCGAGCGCAGCACCGTCATGGTCGGGACCATCCACGTCCCGTTCTTCCTCAGGCGTTCGGCGAGTGCGCGACAGCGTGCTTCATCGAACGTGTCGACGATGCGGCGCGACTGCACCCGGGCAACGACGCCCGCCGAGTCCCACCCCTTGGGCGACGCCTGCGCCGCGGCGTAGTCGGCGCGCATCGCCTCCTCGTCGCGGGAGCAGGCGTTCACGATCATCTGCAGGTGCTCGATGCTCTTCATCCCCCGGTCCGACGCCTCGCCGACGCTCACGAGTGACGGGACGTGGCCGGCGAAGGGGAGTCCGCGCGCCGTTGCCTGCGCCGCGGCCGCGCGAAACTCGTCAGGCGAGAGGCGCGAATACACCTTGATGAAGGCGGCGCCGCCAGCCGCAAGAGAGTCGACCATGCGGCGCGCCTCGGCGGCATCCTTCACGCCGGTCGAACCGGGCCAGATGGCCGGCGCCCCATCGAGGATGTGTCCAGGGCCAACCAGGCGCGGCGTCACGAGTTCCCCGCGCGCGCCCTGCGCACGCGCCGAATCATACCACGCGAAACGCCCCCACATGTCGCGCACACCCGTCACGCCCATCGCCGCGAGCGGCGGGAGGAAGAGGCGATCGATCATCGGCCCGACCGCGTGCACGTGCATGTCCCACAATCCCGGAATGACGAACCTTCCCGAGGCGTCCACGACGCGCGCCCCCGACGGCACGTTCGCGCGCGCGTCAGGCGTGACTGCACGAATGCGCGCCCCCTCGATCACGATCGTCTGCCCACTCGTCAGGCGGCCGCTGGCGACGTCGATCACCGTCGCGTGCCGGATGGCGACGGCCGTTGCGGCGCGAGCGGGTTGCTGCGCCCATGAGATGGTGCTTGCCGACGCGAGCGCAAGGGCGAGTGCAACGCCACGAGTCACGTGCATGCCGTTCAACCTGGTCATGAGCCCTATCTGATGAGGTACCATGCCTCCTGCCTCGGCCTGAAGAACTCCCATCCCGCGTCTGTGAGGTGCGCATCGTCCTCGAACATCACGAAGACGTCCTGCCCGCCCCACTCCGGGACCGCTGTCCGTGTGTTGAGTTCGATCGAGATGTACGACCCCTTTCGCAGCGACTTCCCCGAGGCACCGAGCTCGGGTCGCTGGGCGGAGCGGAAGTCGATGGCCGCGCCCAGCCCGTGCCCCTGGTTGCCGATGGGGTGCGAGTAGATCATCGCCGTGATCCCGCGCCGCTTCATGTCCGCCATCGTCGAGTCGTACACGTCGGCGACGCTGGCGCCTGGGCGCGAGTAGGTCTTCATCATCACGTCCTGCAGCGTATTGGAGTTGCGCATCGCCGCCTTGAGCCCGGCGGGGGCGTCGCGTTCGCCCGGCTTGAGGACGTAGGCCATCTTCTGCCAGTCGGTGTCGAAGCCCATCACCGAGAGGCCGAAGTCGAGGTGGACCACGTCGCCGCGGCGGATCACCGTGCTTTCAGGTGCAACGGCGAGGAAACCGCGTGACGATGCCTTTCCCATCCCCTGCCGCTGCACGCGCAGGTCGGGCTGGAACCAGGTGCGCACGCCGGCGGCCCAGAGCGCGTCGTACAGCCAGTTGCGCACGTCGCCCACCGTGGTCTTTCCGGGCACGATGACCTCGTTGGAGAGGGCACGCCGCGCCAGCGACTCCGTCAGCTGCACCGCCTGGCGGTAGTACGGCATCTCTTCGGGAATGCGCGTGTCGAGGTACTCCTCGATGAGGTCGGCCGCGGGGACCACGCGCTGCCCGGCGTCGGGGCCGATGAGCGTCGTGAGGTCGACCCAGCTGTCGTGCGTGAGCGAGCGCGTGACGCCGCGCTTGCCGCCCGCGCCTAACGCAATGCGCCGGGGATCGTATTGCCTGACCAGCTCGGGGAGGACGGCGGTGATCGGCCGCGGCTCGTCCGGCGACTCGAACCAGCGCTTGAGGTTGTCCTCGGAGTAGCCGGTGACGGCAATGCGGCGCAGCGCCGTGCCGCCGGTGTCGACGAAGATGAAGAAGTCGCGGTTGCCGGTGTACGGGCGCGGCGGCGCGACGAACTCGGCGAGCGGGTCGTTGTGGAACTCCTCGTTGACGACGATCCACATCCCGATCCCGCGCTTTCGCATCATGTCGAGCAGGAGGCGGTGGCGCGTGTCGAGCCACGACTCGCGAATGCGAATCTGCTCCGACCACGAGGGGAGCGCGGAAGCGGCGGGGTCGCGGCGCACGTTCACGGTACGGCGGAGCGGCGCATCAGCGTTTTGCGCGGCAGCGGGCGCGGCGTCGAGTATGCCAAGGAGCGTCAGGGCGAGAAGACCAACCGGGAGGCGTTGCATGTGACGGGCGCGGCGGTGGGCGATGAGCGGGAGCCTACGCAAGGATAACGCTGCACTTTCGAACGACCGACTGCAGATGCTAGCACCTCGGCTACTCAACGGAAAGTCGCCGCGACCCTCGCAGTCGGCACGGCTCAAGCGCTTGCGCCGGCGACGTGATCGAACGCGCCCCGCGCGCGAGTCGAAATGATGACACACGCGAAATTCCGGTACGCGTGCGCGGAGCGCCGAGCGTTAGGCTCCCCGTTGAAACTGCTTGCGAGGCTCGGCGCGTGTGGGGTATGGTATGGTCATGCCGATGGCGGCGGAGTGGACGGCGGAACGGGCGCGGGCGCTCCCTGACGACGGGAAGCGCTACGAGGTGCTCGACGGGGTGCTGGCGGTGACGCCAGCGCCCGGCTGGAAGCACCAACACGTGGTCTTCGCCTTGGCGCGCCAACTGGACGCGTACCTGCGCGTGAATCGTCTCGGGCGGGCGATCATGGCGCCGGCCGATGTCGAGTTCTCGCCGACGCGGCTTCTGGAGCCAGACGTCTTCGCTATTCGCGACGTGCTTGGACGTCCCGCCATGGACTTTGGAGAAGTGCGCCACCTCCTCCTCGCCGCCGAAGTCCTCTCCCCCGGCACGGCGCGCCACGACCGCATCACCAAACGTCGCATCTACATCGAAGAGGGGGTCGGCGAATACTGGATCGTGGACGCCGACGCGCGCACCATCGAGCGCTGGCGCCCGGGTCAGGACCGCCCCGAGATGATCGACGCGACGCTGCGCTGGGAGCCGGCGCCAAGCGTCCCACCACTCGATCTCGATGTCGAGGCGCTGTTCGCGGAGGCGCTGGACACGTAACTGCGGACGGGGGACGGGGGACGGGGGACGGGAGTTGGGCGGTGCACGGGAGGGAGCGCTGTTTCATTGATTGACGCTCGACTGCTCGTCCCTATGTTGGCGGGAGACTTCCTCCACTTCCCGCCATGACTCTCATCCGTCCGTTCTCCCGTCCGCTGGGGCGCCTAGTCGCCGCAGGTGCTGCCGTCGCGCTCAGCCTTCCTACCGCCGCCAAGGCGCAGAAGGGAAAGCCGGACGCGGCCGCCCCCATCATTTCCGCGCTCGACGCGAAGTTCGACCACTACGCTTCCATCGCCAAGCAGATCTGGGGCTTCGCCGAGGTCGGGTATCAGGAGGAGAAGTCGAGCGCCCTGCTCCAGAAGGAGCTCAAGGACGCCGGCTTCGCCGTTGAGGCGGGAGTGGTGGGCGAGCCCACCGGCTTCATCGCCAACTACGGGAGCGGGAAGCCGGTCATTGCCATCGTCGGCGAGTTCGACGCGCTTCCCGGACTCTCGCAGGAGGCGTCGCCGTTCAAGAAGGCGATCAGCGACGGCGGGCCCGGGCACGGCTGCGGGCACCACCTCTTCGGCACCGCCTCGACTGCCGCTGCGATCGCGGTGAAGGAATGGATGGTCGCGAACAAGATCCCGGGAACGTTGCGCTTCTACGGGACGCCCGCCGAGGAAGGGGGGAGCGGCAAGGTGTACATGGTGCGCGCCGGGCTGTTCAAGGATGTCGACGCCGTGGTGTCGTGGCACCCGGGCGATCGCAACGTCGCCGACGCTAACAGCACGCTCGCCAACATCTCGGCCAAGTTCCGTTTTCGCGGCATCTCGGCCCACGCGGCGGGGGCGCCGGAGAAGGGGCGCTCGGCGCTCGATGGCGTGGAGGCGATGACGCACATGGTGAACATGATGCGCGAGCACGTCCCGCAGGACACGCGCATCCACTATGTCATCACGAATGGCGGGAAGGCGCCGAACGTGGTCCCGGACTTCGCCGAGCTGTTCATCTACGCGCGGCAGAGCGACATGCGCGTCCTCGACCAGATCTGGCAGTGGATGATCAACGCGTCGAAGGGGGCGGCGATGGGGACGATGACGACGGTGGAGCATGAGACCATCGGCGCCGTGTACAACGTGCTGCCCAACGAGGTGCTGACCCGGGTGCAGCAGAAGAACCTCGAGCGCGTGGGTGGCGTGCAGTACACAGCCGAAGACCGCGCCTTCGCGACCGAGTTGCAGAAGTCGCTCCAGGGCCCGGTGCCGCCTATCGACGACGCGGGGAAGGTCTTCCCCTTCACGGGCGGGAGCGTCGATCCGGCGAGCACCGACATGGGCGACGTGTCGTGGGCAGTGCCAACGGTGCAACTGAGCGCCGCCACCTGGGTTCCGGGGACGCCGGCGCATTCGTGGCAGGCCGTTGCGGCTGGCGGAACGCCGATCGGGGCCAAGGGAATGCTCGTCGCGGCAAAGACGATGTCGCTTACGGCGATCGACCTGTTCAAGGACCCGTCGCTCATCGTGAAGGCCAAGGCCGAGTTCGACCAGCGCCGCGGCCCCAACTTCGTGTACAGCACGCGGCTGGATCGGGAAAAGCCGGCGCTGGATTACAGGAAGTAGGGGGGCGGGGGACGGGAGAAAGCTTGCCCCAGCGAAGGCTGCGGGGAGACGGGATAAGAGACTTGCCTGTTCGCTTTGGTATCGATCGCGTGGTCGCCGACCCTTCGCTGATTGCGGAGGCGCTCGACGCATCGCGCGCTGAGCTGGCGACGCGCGGGTTGCGCGAGCCGCGCCTGACGCGCGCGCCTCGCGTGGGGTTGGTGACGAACGAGGCGGCGCGACTGGCGGATGACGCGGAGCGGCGGTCGCGCCTGGCGCTGCGTGATGCGGGGGTGGCGTTGGTGCGACTCTTCTCGCCCGAGCACGGGTTGAGCGCGCAGGGCGACGACGGTGCGCCAATGCTCGATGGCATCGATGCGGCGACGGGGCTACCGATCGTCTCGCTGTATGGGGAGCGCTTCGCCCCGCCTGACGAGTCGCTGGCCGATCTCGACGTCGTCCTCTTCGACATACCGGATGTTGGGGCGCGATTCTACACCTATACGTGGACGCTCTCGCACGTGCTGGAAGCGTGCGCACGCACGGGAACGCCGCTGGTGGTCCTCGACCGGCCGAACCCGTTAGGCGGTGAGCTGGCGAGCGCCGAGGGACCGCTGCTCGACGAGGCGACGTGCGCGTCGTTCGTGGGGCGCTGGGCGATCCCGGTGCGGCACTCACTCACACTGGGCGAACTGGCCAACTCCTGGCAGCAGACGCGCGTTCGAGACGCGCGCGTCGGCGTCGTGACGTGCGAGGGGTGGCGCCGCGACATGTCCTGGCCCGCGTGCGGGCTCCCCTGGGTCGCCACGTCGCCGGCGATGCCATCATTCGACTCGGCGCGGCTCTACCCCGGACTCTGCCTGTTCGAGGGGACCAACCTGAGCGTGGGACGCGGGACTTCGACGCCGTTCCAACTCGTCGCCGCGCCGTGGTTGCAGCCGGAGGTGGTCATCGAGGCGCTGGAAGGTGAACTGCCGCCCGGCGTTCGGCTGCGCAGCGCGCGCGTCGTCCCCGGTCAACCGCCGCATGCGGGAACGGCGTGTAACGCGCTTCGTGTCGAGCCGGTCGATCGCGATGCGGCGGCCGCCATCCGCCCCGTGGCCGTCGCGTTGCAGCTGATGGCGGCCATCGCCCGCACGCATCGCGACGCGTTCGCGTGGGCGACCTACCCCACCGCCGCCAACCCCACCGGGGGCGATCACTTCGCGCGGCTGGCAGGAACGCGTCGCATCGCCCCGCTCATCGACACCCCCTCGCTCACCGTCACGCGCGCGATGCTCGAGGAGTGGACCGCAACCGGTGATTGGACCGCACGCGTGACGTCGGCGCTGCTCTACAGCTGACACCGTCGCCCTCCCGACGCGCGTCGGGGCTCCCAACCCCCCCCAGCCTTTACTGGGGCAAGCTTTCTCCCGTCTCCCGTCTCCCCGCCGCCTTCGCCGCCTTCCGCCTGCTGCTGCGCGGGTGGGAGGACCGCCACCGCGCCGACCATGTGGCAGTAGTAGTTGTTGTTCCAGCTGGGCGCGGGGTTGTCAGCGTTCGCCCGTCCGCTATCGCACTGCTCCCGGCGCCCCCGCCAGTCCCGCCTTCGCCGGACACTCCGCCAGCCGCAACGGCTGCTCCCCCCCTTCGCTGGTGAAGACAAGTCGTGCCGCGCCGCGCGCGATGACCGCGATTCCCACCCCCTCACCCTGGCGCTCCTCGAGCTGCTGCACGTCGCACAACGCCCCCGCCGCGCCACGGCGCGGAAGCCCGGTCGCCGAGTCCACGGGCCAGAGAGCGACCCACTCGTACGTACGCACGGCAAGCCAGGCACCGTCCGCCGAGAGCGCCGCATCGGTGACCATGCGCTTCCGGGCGCCGCCGGCGAACTCGGGGAGGGAGTCGACCAACGTCGCCGTGACCGGCGAGGCACGCATCCACGCCGACGGCGCCACGCGATAGAGACGCGGGCGCACGTCATCCATCCCCAGCAAGCGGCCGTTGGCCTTGGGAATCAGCACCACCGCCCCATCGTTGGCCACGTACATCGCCTCGGTGTTGTGCGCGCGGTCGGAATAGCGTACGGAGAGTGCCTCGGCGTCGACCACTCCGCGCGAGCTGCCGGGCAGCGGTTCGCGCAATCGGTACAGCGTGACGGTGGGGCGACGCTGCGCGTTGTCGCCCACGTCGCCGATATACAGGCAGCTCGCGCCAACAGCCGCCCCGCCGCCAGCCGCAACGCCCGCTGCACCACCGCCACCAGCCGCACCACCAGCCGCACCACCAGCCGCACCACCGGTCGCACCACCGCCCGCACCGCCCGCCGCAGCGCCTGGACGCTGCGTGCCGCACGGACCAACCGCGAGCGCTTCCCAATCCACGTTGCGCGCGCCGCGTACCGTCCAGCGTCCGCGCAATGCTCCCGTCGTGTCGAAGGCGAAGATCACCGGCTCGTTCCCGGAGTCGTTCATCGTGTAGAAGACGCCGGCCACTGCGCGACTCATCGCCGCCGCCGACCGCTCATCGACGACGCCACGCTCGGCGAGCGGTACCACGCGGATCCCTGACGCCGCGGTTGCTGAAGCTCGTGCGACGCGCTCGGCCTCCCGCGCTTCCTCCCGGGCTGCCTTGCGTTGCTCGCGGTCGCGGCGCCTGTCCTGGCCAGTGGCGCGCCCCCGCAGCAGTCGCTGCTCCCCATCGTTTGCCTCGCGACCGCTCAGACGCGTGTCGCACGACGCAACCAACGCCGAACCGGCAAGCGCCAGCGCGGCCGCGAGCCGTGGCGCGCGCAACATGGCGCGGGCAAGCGACCATGGCGTCGACGGTCGCGGCTGCGGGCGAACGGCTCGTTCAGTCACGGCGAGATAGGGACGAGAAGGGGATGACGTCGGCGTCAGGATGCCGGCGTGTCATCCTCATACACCGCTCCGCCCTCGCGGACCGGCGAATCGAGCGCGACTTCATCCCGACGCAGGAGATAGATGACCGTCGGCTCGGCCACACCATGCTTGGATTGCCCGAGCCCCAGCGCCTCACGCTGGTCGAGTCGCACGAACCCCATGCGCTCGGCAAGGCGAATGGCACGTGCGTTATGCGGATTGCACCGCAGCGAGACCGCCGACATCCCGCGTCGGAAGAACGCCTCGTGACAAAGTGCCGTCGTCACCTCGCTCGCCAAGCCAAGCCCCTGGACGTCGGCGCAGAGCCAGCACCCGACTTCGAGCGTATCATCTCGCCCCGTGGCATGCAGGCCGGCGCCTCCCACGATGACCTGTTCATCGGCGGTGAGCAGGGCAAACGGCCAATCGCGGTCGAGATCGAAGTCGCGCGCGCATCGGTCGAGGCGCAGAACGTGCTCGGCCTGCGGTGCCGGTTCGTCGCGCGCCCAACTGAACCAGCGTTGCAGGTGCTCCAGGTTCGATTCGATCGCCGCCGCAAGTCCGTCGGCGTCGGCGGTGGACCAGCGGCGAATGACCAGGCGAGGTGTTCGAAGGCGAACCGCGTGCGACACGGCAAACGACGATGGGGGAGCGCCGAGTGGAACTATGGGAATGCGTTGACCGCTCGAGGTGAACGCCACCACTGCTTGACGTCCATCTGTGCCGGGCGAGTTTGTAGGGAGGATACGCCGCCGGCAAGCCATCGCGTCACCCCATGGTGCAAGTGTCGCAGATCCCCGCTCGTGCTCGACCGTCCCCCCTGGCCGTAGCCGCACGCTTCAGTGCGCTGCTGGCCGCTGCGTGCGCGGGAAACGGCCACGAGCTGGCACCGCGCTACTCGGGTGATCCCGCTGACTACACATGGCAGCTCCCCGATGGGTGGCCCACGCCGACCGTCCCAGCCGACAACCCGATGTCACCGGCCAAGGTCGAGCTCGGGCGCCGTCTCTTCTACGACGTACGCCTGTCGGGAAACGCGATTTCGGGATGCTCGGCGTGTCATCGCCAGGAGTTCGGCTTTGCCGATGCGCGCAACCGATCGATTGGCACCACGGGCGAGCCGCATCCGCGCAATTCCCCAAGCGTCGCCAACGTCGGCTACTTCCGCGTCTTCACCTGGACCGATCCCGTCACGCCGGATCTCGAGCACCAGGCGCTCGTCCCGATGTTCGGCGACCGTCCGGTGGAACTCGGTCTCAAGGGAATGGAGACGCAGCTGCTCGACCGACTGCGCGCCGAGCCGTTGTATCGCGAGCTGTTTCCGCTCTCGTTCCCGGGGAGTGGTGATCCGTTCACCGTGTCCAACGTGACGCGGGCGCTGGCGGCCTTTCAGCGTTCGATGGTGACCGGCACTGCGCCATACGATCGCGAGCTGCGCGGCGAACGCGGGGCGATGAGCGCGTCAGCGCTGCGCGGGCAACAGCTCTTCTTCTCCAGCGCGCTCAAGTGCAGCGAGTGTCACTGGGGCCCGCTCTTCACCAGCGCTTCGTCGTTCAATCCCGACGGCACCGCGCACCCGGTCTTCGCCAACAACGGGCTATACAACCTCGATGGTGCCGGCGCCTATCCGGCCGACAATCGCGGACTCTTCGATCGCACGGGAAAGGCGGAGGACATGGGGAAGTTCCGTGTTCCCTCGCTGCGCAACCTCACCTTCACCTTTCCCTACATGCACGATGGGAGCGTAGGGTCGCTGGAGGACGTAGTCGATAACTACGCGCGCGGCGGGCGCCTGATCGCCAGCGGCCCGCTTGCCGGCGACGGGAGCCGGAGTCCGTTCAAGGACGCGCGACTCCAGGGCTTCACGCTCACAGCGCAGGAAAAGCTCGACCTCGTGGCGTTCCTGCGTTCGCTGAGCGACTCGGCGCTGGTGAAGGAGGCGCGGTTCTCGAATCCGTGGGCACTTAAATAGAAGACGAGAGGCCTGCCCCAGCGAAAGCTGGGGACGAGAGGACGAGGGCGCGGGGGCTCCGGCGCCCTCTCGTCATCCAGACTTCGCGCGTTGGGAGGGCTAGCGCTCTCCCCCGGGGGGGCGGCGCTGGCCTTGCCCACCGGGGCCAAACTGCGGATTGCGCACGCGCTCCGGCACCTTCTCCCACTGCTCGGGGGTCAGGATCGCCTGCACTTCCTTGAGCGCGGCGGCGCGATCCTTCTGTGCCGCTTCCATCTTCGGGCGGATCTTCCCGAACAACGCCCCCATGTCGGGGTTGGCGCCGGCGTCCTTCAGCATCTTCTGGAACTCGTCGCCCAGCACCTTGTTCCTGGCCGCGAGCGAGTCGCTGAGCGGCTGCAACTTCGTCACCTGCTCTGCCGTGAGGGCAATCGAGTCCTTGAGGGCGAGGACCTGCTGCACCGGGTTAGCGTTGGCGCCCCCCATCCCGAAGCCACCACCAAAGCCGCCGGGGCCACCGCCCTGTCCACCGGGGCCACCGGGGCCGCCAAAGCCGCCCGGGCCCCGCTGCCCCTGCCCCCCCGCTCCTCCCTGTCCGCCAATCATCCCGCGAATCATGTCGCGGAAGCGATCGGGGCCCACGGTGTAGCGCGCCTGGATGCCGAGCTGGAAGGGAACCTTGATCCCGTTCTGGCCGGCGCGGTTGGCGCCGAAGCGCTCGTTGACCTGGTACTTGTACGACTGCGTGCTGGCATCGAAGCCGCGCACGTAGAGGAGCGTGTTGTCGGTCCCGCGGAACTGCCCCCACCCACGCAGGTTGTCGCCGTGCAGGAGCTGGTCCAGCCCGCCTAACGCATTCACGGTCATCACCGAGATGGCAAGGCGCCGGTTGAGCCCCATGAAGTTCGGGCGCCAGTTGAGCTGCAGGTCGAGCGACGGCTGCCAGGGCCCGCGGCACGAGTTGCGCCCGGCGATCCCGCCGAGCTGCGATTCGAGGCACGACTTGACCGCGTCAGGGGCGTTGTCCAGCAGGTGCTGGATCCCCTCGGCGACCGCCACGTCGCTGGTTGTCGCCGGGTTGAAGAGGAAGGCCCGGTCGTTGCGCGAGCCGTCGCCGTTGATGTCGGCGCCGACCATCGGCGTGAACGGAGAGCCCGAGCTCAGGCGACCGAAGGCCGTGACCTCGAGCGCCTGACTGAACGGATACGTCACCGTTCCAACGATGGTGTGCCGGCGGTCGAAATCGCTCGGCGCCCACTCGCGGATGTTCGGGTTCCCTGCCGTGGTCGGTGAACCGAACGAGCCGCCACCGCCGCCGAAGCCGCCGAACGCCCCGCCGCCGCCCATCCCCGTCGCCCCCTGATCGATGGTCTGCGCCCAGGTGTACGAGAAGTTGAGCACCGCACCTTGCGAGGTGATCCCGCCCATCGACAGCGTGACCTGCTTCGAATCGCTGGAGAGGTCGGAGCCGGTGGCGAGCACCTGGCCAAAGGCGCCGTTGTTGCGCGAGCCAAGGACCGAGACTGCGCCGGTCACCGGCACGATGGTCGAGGCGTCAACGAAGACCGGGCGCCCTCCCTCGCCGGCGAGCCCAAACTGCGGCGTGCTGCGCAGGTTCACGTCGGTGTAGCCGGTCAGCGCCACGCCGCGCGCGTACTGGAAGTCGAGGTTGATGTTGTAGCGTTGCCGGAAGCGATGCTGCACGCCGAACGACGAGCGCACCGAACGCGCGGCCGAGAAGTCGTTGTCGAACACCGTGACGTTGGGGCTCGTGGTCGGGAGGACCTGGTTGCCCCCGTCGAGGCACGACGTGGGGGACGACGCGGGGTCCTGCGCGTAGAGGTTCCAGTTGGGGATCGGGACGCCCGAGCCTATGCAGACGAGCTGCGACTCGTTGTCCGGGAGCCCGGTGGCACCGGCGGCAGATGCGACGAGCCCGATGGAGGGCGACGAGCGGAACTCGCCCACGCCGCCGCGGAGCACCCACGTGGGCGGGGCAAAGCGCCCCTGCTCCGGCATCCCTAACGAGTAGGTGAAGCCCGCGCGCGGAGACAGGCGGAACTCGGTGGGGACCTTGTCGGTGCGGAACCCGAAGGCCTGCTCCACGACCGGATTGTAGGCCGGTGTGCGGCCAAAGTACGACCCCTCGGCGCGCGCCCCCATCGTGAGCTGCAACGCACGGTTCACCCGCCACGTGTCGCCAAGGTAGACGGCCGCGTTGGCGCCGGCCCCTTCGCGCAGGCGCGGCGTGAGGGTGCGCGTGTACATCGCCGCGCGCCCCGCCTCGAAGTCGGCCAGCGAGTTGAAGGTGAACGTCCCCCAGCGGTTGCTGGTCACGTCACGCTCGAACGACTGCAGGTTGAACAGCCCGCCCAGCTTGAAGCGGTGCGCCCCGCCCTCGGAGAGCCAGGAGGTCTCGTTCGTCGCCTCGAAGGCGTTGGTGCGCCCGGCCTGCGGAAGCCCGGTGTTGCCGCCGAAGGTGAGCGTCGAGATACCGGTCTCGCCGTTGTCCAGCTCCGAGCTCACCTGCACGCGCCCGAACGGGAGGGTGAGGAATGGCTCGCCCGCGTTCTTGTTCACCGAGCCATACAGCTTGAGCTCGTTGAGAAAGCGCCCGCCGATGTTGGACGTAAGCGTCGCCGCGAGGCCGCCACCCCAGTTGCGCGTGTCGCCGCCGGTTTGCGGGAGCGAGAGGGTGCTGATGCGCGTGGGGTCGGAGTTGCTGTAGGAATAGTCGCCGCGAATGGAGAGCGACTGCCCACCCTCGGTGAGATAGTCGACGCGCAGAATCCCGGAGAGGTTGTCGCCCGTGCGGTCGTTGGCGAGGATCCCGCGCGGCGAGATCCCGGCCGCCTGCGCCAGGGAGAAGAAGCGCGCAACCGAGTCCGGGGCGACGCCGAAGCGCTCGAGCGTCGCGGCGTCGGCGTTGCCGAGGTTGGGGACGATATCCTCGCGCCGCCGCAGCTGCAGCGCCGTGAAGTAGAAGAGCTTGTCCTTGATGACGTGCGAGCCGAAGCCGCCGGAGAACTGGTTCTGCGTGTAACCCTGCGAGAGCGGCGAGCTGTCCTCGCCTTCCACAGCGAGACTCCGGTCGCGTAGCGAGTAGGTGAAGTTCCCCTGCGGGGTGTTGGTCCCGCTGCGAGTGGTGGAGGCGATCTGTCCGCCGGAGAACTGGCCGCGGGCCACGTCGTATCCGGAGGTGATGACGCGCGAGTTGCGCACCGCCTCCTGGGGGACCTGCGACGACCCGAAGGAGAGTCCGTCGAGCGTGATATTGTTGGCGGTCGGCGCCTGGCCGGCGACGGAGAAGCCGGCCCCCGACGTGTCGGAGCCTGTGATGCTCACGACCCCCGGGGCGGTGAGCGCCAGCTGCGTGAGGTCCGAGGCGTCGATGGGGAGGCGGGCCGCCTGGTCGGCGTTGAGCGCGCGCTCGACTGACCCAGGGGCGGGGCGGTCGCCCTCTCGCGGCACGTTCTGGCGCGCCTGGACGGTGACGGCCGCGAGGACGGTGGGGTTGGTGGTCAGCTTGATGTTGACCACGAGCCGGTCCTCGTCGGCATGCCTGGCGACCGTCACTGTCGCGGGAGCAAGGCCGAGTGACCTTGCGATGACGCGATACTGTCCGCCGCCGTCGGGAAAGAGGACGGTGAACTTGCCCTGCGCGTTGGTGCGGGCGCGGCGGGTGACGTTCGTCTCGATCGACATCACCTCGATGTTTGCACCTTCCAGCGGGGCATTCGTCTCGGCCCGGATAACGGTGCCGGTGATGATGTCGGTGGTGGCGCCCATCTGGGCGCGGGCGGTGGACGGAGCGAGTGCGAGTGTGGTGGCGAAACCAGCGAAAACCGCAGCGATAGCGATCAACGCCCGGCGCACGCCGAGCGCGCTCTGCGGGACGGACAGATTGTGCACGAGAAAACCCTCGGGATGAACATCTCTGGGGACCTCGGTTGGACCACCGGGGTCGGCGGTTGTTAACGGTCGGCGCGGAATCGGCGCTGTCGAATTGCCGTCCTTCCTCCGCTAAGCTTCTGCAGGGAACGGCGTTGGATCACCACCCCCGCGCGACCGTCGTGCTCTCCGAGTTTCTCACGTATTTCCGCCTGGGGGTCGGCCATATCGCCGACCTCAAGGGCTACGACCACATCCTCTTCATAGTGGCGCTGACCGCCGGCTACGCACCGCGCGACTGGCGGCGCCTGCTCTGGCTCGTCACCGCCTTCACCATCGGCCACTCCGCCACCCTGGCGCTGGCCACGCTCGACCTGGTCCGCGTCCGCGCCCCGCTCATCGAGTTCCTGATCCCGGTCACCATCGTGGTGACGGCGGGGTACTCGTTGCTCTCGCGGCGGCGAGCCGAGTCATCGGGCGAGCCGTATCGCCCCGAACGTCATGCGCTCCTGTACGCGCTTGCGGGGACTTTCGGGCTGATTCACGGGCTCGGCTTCTCCAACTTCCTGCGCGCGGTGTTGGGGGGAGAGGAGTCGATCGTCCTCCCGCTCTTCGCCTTCAACGTCGGGTTGGAAGTCGGGCAACTGGCCATCGTCGCCTGCGTGCTGCTGGCCGGTGCGGCGGTGTGCGAAATCGCCGGACTCTCGCGCCGGCGATGGGCAGCCGCATTGTCGCTCGTGATCGTCCTCGCCAGCCTCCGAATGATCGTCGAACGTTACCCCGGAATGTGAGCGTGCCTGTGACTCCTCTCGTCTTCTCGTCTTCCCGTCTTCTCGTCTTCTGGTCCCTGGCGTTCCTCGCCACATCGGCGCACGCGCAGAACTGGGTGAACGCCAGGGACCGAAAGACCAACCAGAGTTCGTTCCGCGCCATCGACGAGTGGCCCGATCCTAACGAGTACCGCAACGCGGCGGGGGCGCCGGGGCCAAAGTACTGGCAGCAGCGCGTCGACTACGCCATCAAGGCCACGCTCGACACGGTGGCGCACAGCGTGACGGGGAGCGAACGCGTCACGTACCACAACAACTCCCCCGACCAGCTCTCGTACGTCTGGTTCCAGCTCGACCAGAACATCGAGAAGCCGGATTCGCGCGCCGCCCTGGTGGAGCAGGCGCTCCCGACACGCATCCCCGAGCAGGCGCGGCGCTTCCTGGCGCCGGAGGAGTTCGACGGCGGCTACAACCTCACGCGCGTGCAGGTGGTCGATGCCAAGGGGGTGAGGCGCGACGCCCGCTACGTGATCAACGGGACGGTGATGAAGGTGCACCTGGCGGCACCGATCGCGACCGGGCAGTCGGCGGTGATCGAGATCGCCTGGAACAACCGGATCCCCGAGGGTGGGCGCAACGGGCGCGGCGCCAAGGAGCTGGTAAAGGACGGCTGGCTCTACGAACTGGCGCAGTGGTTCCCGCGCGCCTCGGTGTACGACGACGTGAACGGGTGGGCCACCGACCAGTTCCTGGGGCAGGGCGAGTTCTACCTCAACTTTGGCAACTACGACGTCGAGCTCACCGTTCCGCGCAACCACATCGTCAACGCCACGGGAGTGCTCACCAATCCGGCGCAGGTCCTCACCGTGTCGCAGCAGCAACGGCTGGCCAGGGCGTGGACGAGCGACACGCCGGTCTTCATCGTTGCGCCTGACGAGGTGATGAAGCCCGAGGCGCGCCCAGCGGGGTCGGCGCCGCTCACATGGAAGTTCCGCGCCGAGAACGTGCGCGACTTTGCGTGGGTGTCGAGCAAGGCGTACGTATGGGACGCGATGGGCTTCAGGTACCGTCCCACCGACAAGCCCATCGAGCTGCACTCGCTCTATCCGCGCGACGCCATGCCGCTGTGGGACTCCGTCAGCACCAAGGCCATCGCGCAGACCATGAGGACGTACGGGCGGATGTCGTTCGAGTACCCGTACCCCAAGGCGGTCAACGTGCACGGCCCGGTCTTCGGGATGGAGTACCCGATGATCGCCTTCTGCGGTGCGCGCCCGGCGGCGGACGGCAAGGTCTCGCCCGGGCTGGCCCGCGCCCTCATCTCGGTCACCATCCACGAGGTGGGACACAACTGGTTCCCGATGATCGTCGCCTCGGACGAACGCAAGTGGACGTGGATGGACGAGGGGATCAACTCCTTCCTGCAGTACTACGCCGAGAAGGACTGGGACCCCGCATATCCCTCGCAGCGCGGGCCGGCGAAGAACATCGTCGGCTACATGAAGCAGGACGCGCAGGTGCCGCTGATGACGGAGTCCAACGACATCCAGGCGCAGTTCGGCAACAACGGCTACTCCAAGCCGGCCGCCGGGCTGGTGATGCTGCGCGAGCAGGTACTGGGCGATTCGTTGTTCGACGAGGCGTTCCGCGAGTACTCGAGGAAGTGGATGTTCAAGCATCCGCAGCCGGCCGACTTCTTCCGCTCCATCGAGGACGGCGCGGGGGAGCAGCTCAACTACTTCTGGCGCGGCTGGTTCTACACCACGTACGCCAACGACCAATCGATCGCGGGAGTGGAGCAGCAGGCCGGCGATTCGTTGTTAGGTCCCAGCAAGGCCGGCGAGACGTATTACCGTGTGAAGATCGAGAACAAGGGAGGGCTCGTGCTTCCGCTGCAGGTCGAGGTGACGTACGACGACGGGACCAAGGCGCTGGTGAAGCTCCCGGCCGACGTCTGGCGCCGCAACGAGCTGTCGTTCACGTACGGCTTCTTCACGAAGAGGAAGGTGACGCAGATCGTGCTCGACCCGAAGGAGGTGCTGGCCGATGTCGATCGGTCGAACAACACGTGGGTGAGGCCGAATACCATTTCGTAGAGGACGAGAAGACGAGAAGACGAGAAGACGAGAAGACGAGAAGACGAGAGGACGAGAGGACGAGAAGACGAGAAGACGAGAAGTCGAGAAGTCGAGAAGTCGAGAAGACGAAAAGTCGAGGGGAGCGTCGTGACGCGCCGAACCCAGCCTCCCACGCCCAGCTTCCCAGCGCAAGCTGGGATCCATTCGTCGTCGCGCTCCACGCCACTAGCCGCATCGGGCGCCGGTGACCGCAACGCGAAAAGCGCGACACGGAGGTCCACGGAGGAGGCACGGAGGAGGCACGGAGGA